>CAYSKU010000029.1:0-13494 GCA_964431775.1 uncultured Ruminococcus sp.
ATACGACCGAGGCTCTCGAAGCGCAGGAGCAGGCGTTCCTTGACCGTATGGTCGCGGTCTACATGGAGGACGACACGGACTATCTCGAGCTTCTGTTCAATTCCAAGGATCTGACCGACTTTCTTTCGCATATGGATCGCATCAACGCCATATTCGAGTACGACAGCAGGATAATAAACGGTCTGAGCGATAACAAGGCATCACTTGAGACCGACAAGGCGAATCTCGATATCGCAATAGAGTCTCAGATGAAGCGTGTTGCGGAGTATGAGCAGGTCATAAAGGAGAATCAGGAGCTGTACGAAGCAAAGCTCGATTACATGGACGACCTCAAAAGCAACGAGAGCGATCTGATAAATGAATATTCCTACTACAAGCAGCAGGAAAATGAGCTGAACGCGGAGCTTGAAGCGTACCTTGCGGAGCTTGCACGTCAGGAGGAGCAGAGAAGGCAGGAGGAGGAACGAAAGCGTCAGGAGGCTATAGCCGCGCAAAAGGCGGCAGAGGAGGCGGCACGTCAGCAGGCACAGTCGCAATCGCAGTCGTGGAGCAGCAGCTCCTCGGTCGATTACACCGAATATTCCGGCGGTAAGGTGACGTATCCTCTCGATCCGGACGCATATTCCTATATGTCCTCTCCCTACGGCTGGCGTGTGCTTTACGGAATAGAGGAGTTCCATCTCGGTGTAGACCTTGCCTGTGCGGCGGGGACAGACATATTGGCGGCGGCATCGGGTACGGTCGTACTCAGCCAGTACCACTACAGCTACGGAAACTACGTCATAATCGACCACGGTGACGGCTTCTCGACCCTGTACGCACATATGGCATCGAGCAACGTATCGGTCGGAGATTTCGTAGGTGCCGGACAGACGGTCGGCTGGGTCGGACTGACGGGACACACCTACGGCTATCATCTGCACTTTGAGACTCGTATAAACGGCTCGACCGTCGATCCGGCGGGCTATCTGTGGTAGAGTCCTCTGCGGTGCTTGCACCGTCAAGCGAAAAAGACATTAGGGCGTGTTTGAAAAAAAGTCAATATTTTTCAAACAGCACTTAGCATGGTTGGAATGATATGAAAAAAGGAATAAAAAGGATCCTGTATGTCGCATCGACGGCGGCGTTTCTGTGTCTTATTCCGGCACTCGAAACGCTTGCGGATAACCCCGACGCCACGGTGCAGTCCTACGAGGATCAGCTGTCGTCCATCGTGACGAAGCAGAAGCAGGCACTGAACGACCTTGCCGAGATAAGAAACGGTCAGGTCGAGGCTCAGGAGGAGATCGGCAAATACGATGAGCTTCTGAGATACAATAACGAAATGAAGGATCTTGCCGCAGGTCAGCTCGATTCGCTCACCGAGCAGATCGAGGAAAAGAAAAAGTCCATCGCCGACACGACCGAGGCTATCGAGGCACAGGAGGAAGCGTTTCTTTCGAGAATGGTCGCCGTATACATGGAGCAGGATGCCGACTGGCTCGAGCTCGTCTTCGGTGCAAAGGATCTGACCGACTTTCTCGTGAAGATGGAGCGTGTCAACGCCATATTTGAGTACGACAACCGTATAATCAACGAGCTGACCTCAAATAAAGCGACCCTTGAGGCTGATACCGCCGCGCTCGAGCTTGCGGAGGAGACTCAGATGAAGCGTGTCGAGGACTACGAAGCGGCGATAACGCAAAGTCAGGCTCTGTATGACGAAAAGCTCGAATATATGGATTCTCTGCGTGAGGATGAAGCGAAGCTCGTTGAGGACTATTCGTATTACAAGGGACTTGAGAACGAGCTGAACGCGGAGCTTGAGGAATACCTTGCGGAGCTTGCGCGAGAGCAGGAGCGTATCCGTCAGGAGGAGGAGCGCAGGAGACAGGAGGAAGAACGAAAGAGGCAGGAGGAAGAGGAGCGAAAGCGTCAGGAGGAGCTTGCCGCACAGCAGCAACAGCAGCAGGAGAGCAGCTGGGAGATGTGGGGTAACGGTGACTCGACCGATGACTACTCGGACAGCTCCGACTACTCCGACTACTCGAGCGGCTCGGACTACTCCGGCGGTGACTGGAGCAGTATCCACAGTCAGGACACGAGCAGCATGGAGTACACCTACACGGGCGGACTCATGAGCTGGCCTCTTGAAGCCGGCGTATCCTATTACGTATCGTCCGAGCACGGCTGGCGCACGATCTACGGTGTCGAGGATTTCCACCTCGGTCTCGACCTTGCCTGTGACAACGGTACTACCGTCATGGCGGCGGCAGGAGGTACTGTCCTCCGCAGTGAGTATCACGCAAGCTACGGAAACTACGTTCTCATCGACCACGGCAACGGACTGTCCACCCTGTACGCGCATATGTCGGCGTGCAATGTCTCCGCAGGAGATACGGTATATGCCGGACAGACGGTCGGCTGGGTCGGACTGACGGGAAACACCTTCGGCTACCATCTGCACTTCGAGACACGTGAGAACGGTACGACAGTCAATCCGAGAAACTATGTCGCGCTCCCCTGAGCGTGACAAAAGCGGCATGTGATGTCGGTCAAAATATCCGAAACAGGAGAACATTATGGCAAAAAAAATATCGATCGGTGCGACTGTTGCGACCGTCGCGCTGTGTTGTCTTGCGACCTTTCAGGGAACGTATCTGCTATTGCAGAACAAATTTGAGGAAAAGTACATCGAAAACGCTGTTTTGAGCAGTAGCGGAGCCGCAGCCTCCTCCGGTAACGGAGTCTCGGTTGCGCTCGGCGGAGGAAGTGACGGCGAAGAATTTCTGACCCGTGTCACGAATAAGCTTGCAGAGGTAGATATGCTCTACCGTAACTACTACATCGGTGAGCTTGACGACGAGCGGCTGATCGACTCGGTCATAGCCGGCTACGTCATGGGAACCGGCGACGATTACGCGGCGTACTACAATGCAGAGGGGTTCGAATCGCTCATTGCCGACCTCGAGGGTGAGACCGCCGGTATCGGCGTCAACGTTATCTACAATACCGACTATCGTCTGATCGAGATACTGAGCGTGACGGAGGGCTCTCCGGCGATGGAAGCCGGTGTAATGCCCGGCGACCTTGTCGTGACGGTCGGTGAGGAGCAGGAGTCTGTCGCGGAGCTTGGGTATCAGCCCTCCATAAATAAGCTGCGCGGAGCTGTCGGAACGACGGCGGTGTTCTCCGTTCGCAGAGGTGAGGACTATTCCGAAACGGTCGATTTCAAGATCGTTCGTGCAAAGATCACCGAGCAGACCGTCATGCACCACGTCTACACCCCCGATAACAGCATCGGTGTGATAAAGATATCCGGCTTTGATGCAAAAACGCCCGTGCAGTTCGTTGACGCGGTCGAGTCTCTGCAAAAGCAGGGCTGTGACAAGCTGATCATCGACCTTCGCTACAACCCGGGCGGTGAGCTATCCTCCATCGTTACGACACTCGACTATATCCTTCCCGAGGGACCGATCATCCGTATCATCGATGCAGACGGACGTGAGGTACAGAAGTATGAGTCCGAGGCGACAGAGCTCGATATGCCTATGGCAGTCGTCGTAAACGGAAGCACGGCAAGTGCCGCAGAGCTGTTCACGTCGGCGGTACGCGATTACGACAAGGCGAAGATCGTCGGTGAGACCACCTACGGAAAGGGCTGTATGCAGACGACCGTTCCGCTCAGCGACAACAGCGCGGTCTCCATCACATATCGTATGTACGATCCGCCGTTCTCCGAAAATTATCACGGTGTCGGCATAGTACCCGATGTTGAGGTGAAGCTCGATGAGGCTCTTCTGACGAAGAATGTCTACAAGATAACCGATGAAGAGGATAATCAGCTTGCCGCCGCCGCAGCAACGTTCTACAACTGAACCGCATTATCGTTAGACAAAATACAAATAATTTAATATAAATATAGAGAGGGTATTTCTGTTATGGAAAATTCCAAGACAACAAAGTATACTAAGGACGGCTATCAGGCGTTAGTCGATGAGCTGAACTATCTGAAGGGCGAGAAGACCGAGGAGGTCAAGAGAAACCTTGCACAGGCGCGTTCCTATGGCGACCTTTCCGAGAACAGTGAGTATGACGAGGCGAAGAACGAGCAGGCGAAGGTCGCGACTCGTATCGCCGAGCTCGAGGAGCTGATCACTCACGCCGAGATAATCAACGAGAGTGAGCTTCGTGAGGACGTCATCAACTTAGGCTCGACAGTCCTTGCGTATGATTACGATATGGAGGAGGAGGTCGAGTATTCCATCGTCGGTACGAACGAATCCGACCCCATGCGCGGCAGGATATCCGACCGCAGTCCCATCGGAAGCGCGATGATCGGTAAGGTAGTCGGCGATATCGTCGATGTTGAGACCCCCGGCGGAGAGCTGAAATTCAAGATACTCTCCGTAGAGCGCACGAAGAACGCTTAAACAAACATCGAACGCAGCAAACAACAGACATCGAAAGGGAATTCAGATATGGCTGAAAACAATAATGTAAACAACGTCACCGCCGCAGAACCGACACAGGCGGAGCTTAATGAAGTACGTCGTATGCGCCGTGAAAAGCTCAACGCACTCGTTGAAGCCGGAAACGATCCGTTTACTGTCACGAAGTACGACCAGACCCACCACAGCACCGAGATAAAGGAAGCCTTCGAGACCCTCGAGGGACAGCGTGTCTCCATCGCCGGACGTATGATGTCCAAGCGAATCATGGGTAAGGCGTCCTTCTGCAACGTTCAGGATCTCAAGGGAACTATCCAGTCCTACGTTGCACGTGACGCGGTCGGTGAGGAGGACTACGCGGCATTCAAGAGGCTCGATATCGGCGATATCATCGGTATCGTCGGAACGGTCTTCAAGACAAAGACGGGTGAGGTATCGGTACACGCCGAGAAGGTCACGCTCCTTACAAAGAGCCTTCAGGTGCTTCCCGAAAAGTTCCACGGTCTGACGAATACCGACCTTCGTTATCGTCAGCGTTACGTCGATCTTATAATGAACCCCGATGTCCGCGATACGTTCATCAAGAGATCGAAGATAATCAGCACGATACGTAAGTTCCTCGATGCACAGGGCTTTATCGAGGTCGAGACCCCGATGCTCGTGTCGAACGCCGGCGGTGCAGCCGCAAGACCGTTCGAGACTCACTTCAACGCACTTGACGAGGATCTGAAGCTCCGTATCTCTCTCGAGCTCTACTTAAAGAGACTGATCGTCGGCGGTCTCGAGAGGGTCTATGAGATCGGTCGAGTATTCCGTAACGAGGGACTTGACACACGTCATAATCCCGAATTCACGCTGATGGAGCTGTATCAGGCGTACACCGATTACCACGGCATGATGGATCTTACCGAAAATATGTTCCGTCACGTTGCTAAAGAGGTGCTTGGTACTACGACTATCGTATATAACGGAGTCGAGATGGATCTCGGCAAGCCGTTCGAGCGTATCACCATGCTTGATGCGGTAAAGAAGTACAGTGGTGTTGACTTCAACGAGATACATTCGGATGGGGAAGCGAAGGCAGTCGCGAAGGAGCATCACGTTGAGTATGAGGAGCATCATAAGAAGGGTGACATTCTGAACCTGTTCTTCGAGGAATTTGTCGAGGAGCATCTGATCCAGCCCACGTTCGTAATGGATCATCCGATCGAGATATCGCCTCTCACGAAGAAGAAGCCGGAGGATCCGAACTATGTCGAGCGTTTTGAGATGTTCATGAACGGTTGGGAGATGTGCAATGCGTACTCCGAGCTCAACGACCCCATCGACCAGAGGGAGCGTTTCAAGGCACAGGAGGAGCTTCTTGCGAACGGTGACGAGGAAGCGAACCGTACCGACGAGGACTTCATGAACGCACTGGAGATCGGTATGCCTCCGACAGGCGGTATCGGCTACGGCATCGACCGTCTGTGTATGCTGCTCACCGACTCTGCGGCGATCCGTGACGTCCTGCTGTTCCCCACGATGAAGACGATAGAGTGAGAAAAGCACGATATCGTTCAAGCTAAGCGTTACAAATTACAATAATGCATTATATGGTCTGCATAAGACCCAAAAGCACCTCTCAAAATTGCTTTGAGAGGTGCTTTTTCCCACGGAAACAATTTTATTGACAAAAGCCGAAAAACGTGGTATAATATAGGTATGATAGATATACGTGAATATTTTTAAGAACTTGAAACGACTGCGGATCACATGGGCTACTACAGCGTGCAGGATGCAGCAATAGTCGTGATCCTTGACCGGTGCAGGCGCGTGATCTTCGACTGCGAATGTCGGTATCGCTTCCGTATATTGGCAGAAAAACGTGACCGTATGCTCCGTGCGGATTTCAAGCTGTTTGAGATCAAGATATACAAGATCGAAAATGGAACGATCACCGAGACCGATATGCTCGTGGGTGCCGTTCCGTTGGAAAAGTAATGATATTGGAGGAAATTATGACAAAACGTGAACGTGTGATCGCGGCAATGAACGATCAGCCCGTTGACAGACCGCCGGTGGGATTCTGGTTCCACTTCAAGGCAGAGCAGTCCAAGGGTCAGCCCTGCGTGGACGCGCATCTGGACTATTATAATAAGGTAGATGTTGACATCGCCAAGCTGATGTGCGACGGGTATTTCGATTATCCGAATCCCGTGGCAAGATCCGTGAAGGAAGCGAAGGACTGGTACGATATGAAGCCGCTCGGTGCGGACAGTCCGTTTGTTCGGGAGCAGGTCGAGCGTGCAAAGGCAGTCAAAGCGGGGCTGACCAGCGATTGTCTGATCCTGTACAATGTATTCGCACCTTTCTCCACTCTCCGTTTCGGTGCAGGCAACGATGTCGTTATGAAGCATCTGCGTGAAGATCCCGATGCGATCGCGTACGCGCTTGACGTGGTTGCACAGGACAACGCGGTACTGTGTGAGCTGCTTCTGAACGAAGCGAAGATCGACGGCGTGTACTACTGCGTACAGGGCGGTGAAAAGGATCGCTTCACGGCAGAGGAATATACGAAATTCGTGACCCCCAGTGATCTGAAGGTTCTGGAACACGCGAACAGATACTCCGACTGCAACGTTCTCCACTGCTGCGGCTGGGCAGGAATTCCGAATCATCTGGAAGTATGGCAGAACTATCCCGCAAAGGCGATCAACTGGGCGTGCTTCGTGGAAAACGTCGATCTGACGGAAGGGAAGAAGTTCTTCGGCGGCAAGTGCGTTCTCGGCGGTTTTGATAACCGTGGGGACAGTCTGATCGTGAACGGATCGAAAGAGGAGATCCAGGCGTACACGAAGGAACTCGTCGCAAGATCCGGCAAGACCGGTATTATGATCGGCGCGGACTGCACTCTGCCCGGAAACATTGACGTGAACCGGATCCAGTGGGTGGTTGACGCCGTGAAGGAGCTTTAAAACAGCAAAAACAAAATTTTCTATATAAGAGGTATATCGTTATGAACTATCGTGAATTCGGCAAGACCGGCGAAAAGATATCCGCACTCGGCTTCGGCTGTATGCGCTTCCCCGAATACAAAAGGGATGAAAAGAACTACGTCGATCAGGATAAAGTCGACGAAATGATCGCATACGCTTACGAATACGGCGTGAATTACTTTGATACCGCTCCCTACTACTGCAATTCCAACAGCGAAGCGGCACTTGGTCACGCGGTAAAGAGCTTCCGCGACAAGATACTTATCTCCACCAAATGTCCCATGGACAAGGGAATGGGTGCGGACGGCTACCGCAAGCACCTTGAACGCAGCTTGACCCGTCTCGGTACCGACCATATTGATTTCTATCACTTCTGGGGCATCAACCGCGGCACGTTCGACGATCTGATCCTTGCGGAAGGTTTGTTAGAAGCGGCAGCCAAGGCGAAAGAAGAAGGTCTCATCCGTCACATTTCCTTCTCCTTCCACGACAGAGCCGATGCGATCAAGTACATCGTTGATACATCCGAAGAACACGGAGTGAAGATGGAATCTATGCTGTGCCAGTACAACATCCTCGACCGTGCCAACGAGGAAATGATCAAATATGTCAACGAAAAGGGACTCGGCACCGTGGCAATGGGTCCTGTCGGCGGCGGACGTCTCGCGGCTCCGACCGATCTGTATGCAAAGCTCACCGGCAAGGCATCCATCGCTACATACGAACTGGCGTTCAAGTTCTGTCTCGGCAACCCGAACCTGAACTGCGCTCTCTCCGGTATGCAGAACCTCGACATGGTTCAGAAAAACGTGAAGGTTTCCTCCGATGACACCGCATTCTCCGCGGAAGAATGGGAACAGCTCGGTGTTGCTATGGAAGAGATCAAGAAGTTCTCCGAGCTGTACTGCACCGGCTGCAAATACTGTCAACCCTGTCCTGTTGAGATCAACATTCCGCGCATTTTTGAGATCTGGACTTACTACAACGTATACGGCTTGAAGGATCATGCCAAGAACATGATGCGCGATCATATCAATCACGGCGGTAAAACCTTCGCGGACTGCAAAAAGTGCGGTATCTGCGAAAAGAAGTGTCCGCAGAAGCTCGCGATCCGCGAAAATCTCGAAAAGGTCTGTAAGATCCTCTGCGAATAATAGAATAACAGAAAGATCTTCGGTCACCGTTTTGCGGTGAGACCGGAGATCTTTCTGTGTATGTGTTTTTTTCCGTTCCCCCCCTTGACTTTGCTCGAACGAGTATAATATACTTATCGTTACATAACATATATTTTGTAATGTACGTTTTACAAGGTACTGCTTGAGAAAGAAGGGGAAAACTAAAATGAACGGTAATACTGCATCTCGGCTGTTGCTTGCGGCAGGTGTGCTTATGCTGCTGTCCGGCTGTATATTCGGCTTCACACAGCAATGGATATATGCGGCACTGGTGTTGGGAGGATGGAACCTATGTGCGTTCAAGTATAACAAGCATGGAAATTTTGGACTACGCATTCGAGGTCATTTACGCTTCGAGTGCTTTGATTCCCTGTAAGTGCGCTCTTGTTGAATGCAGTGATGAGGAAAAGGTTCTCATTTTAAGTTCTTTCAAAATGACGGAAAACATAATCAATACTATAAGGTGTTGCAGTACCACGATCGCATTCTCTCATGGCAGGTGTAACCGCCGATGCTCCGAGCATCATACATACGAACCAATATCACAAACAAAAGATCGAGACCTTCGTTTTTTGAGTCTCGATCTTTTATTTTATATCCGTCACTTTTTCTTCTTTTTTACGTTCTCTCTTATGCGTACCACAAGGTCGAGGTTTATAAGCTCATGCTCTCCCGACTTTCTCTCAAGCATGATACCGCCGTCCATGACCTCGATGATCACACCGGAGGCGAACCCATAAAGTTTGAATTCACCATTTCTATGGTGCATTCCTTACCTATAAACTGTCGTGCAAGCTCATTCATTACCGTATCCTCTCTTTTCAGTAGTCTTTTCTTCCGTATCCTCCGAGCCACCGTCTCTCGTTCCCATGTCAGCTCAACGCAGGCGACTGCAAGACAGATAGCAAGAAGGAGCAGCAGCTGTCCAGTCATCGCTTACCCTCCGTCGGAGTAGTGCCGCAGTGCAGTAGCTGCGGCATTGATGTATGACAGTGCGTCCGAACGACCGCGCCTGTCCGAAGACCATTGTACTCTTTTTACCTTTGTTTGTCAAGCGGTACGCAAAAAAACAGCCGCGACGACCGCCTGAGGCGGCGCGCAGACATCGGCGTTATTTCAGTCAGATAGGAGAGATATCTCACGATGGTGTAGTAAAAATATGCCGTTACGTCACCCAATTCTGCACAAATGATATTGTCGTGGGTCGTCTTCCAATTTCGACTTCACGAACGCCGATGCCCGTCCGGCGGCTTAGCCGCCCCGATGCCCGTCCGGCGGCTTAGCTGCCCAGATGCCCGTCCGGCGGCTCAGCCGCCCAGATGTCTGCTTGTCGGCTCAGCCGACTGCGTTTCTTGACAAAAACATAATGTTGTGTTAAAATGTTAACGATAGTTAGTTGGAGCTTTTGCGAAAATTCGTCAGTCCTGTTTGACCGATCGTTCGGTGCGATATCAACAAAAAACAAAGCCGTTTGCGGCGGCAAATGGAATATAATATATATAGGTGACTCAGATATGCTTAAAAAAAGTGAGATAGTGGAGCTTGAACGAAGATATGCGGAGGTCTACGCTCCCGATATATCCGCGGAGGACGTACACCAAATAGTAGCCGACGCAGTCGCGGCGACCGAGCTGTTTCCGGCACTCGAAAAGCCGCTCCTCCTCTGGATGAACGGCTCACCGATCTTCGGTGACGTTTTGCCGACCGAACACGTGTCGCTCATGGATATTGCCGAACGACTTTGTGAGACCGAACTCGACATCGTACTCGCCTGTCGGCTCATATACCTACATTGTAGCGGCATTTGCCCCGGTATCGTCTCGACCGCCGGTGAGTACTGCTTCGCCGACCGCCGGATATTCGATAACAACGAGCCGATCTGTACCGCGTTCAAAACGGAGGACGGCTGGGCGTTCCTCGGCAGGAGTGCCGCAGATTCAACGGAGAATACTGCATATGTCGGATGTGAGCTTTGGCAGGTGATCGAGCGCGTGCCGAAGCTGTTGCCGCTCATCGCATATCCGTTTTTTGCTACCGGAACGGTCGTCTGTAAGGAGGACGGCGCGTATGTCGTGCGCTGTCCGGCAGACGAGGACTTCGCGGAGGTAACGTCATGCTGATCGAGCTGCTCCCGAGCAGAACGGAGCTTTTGAATCGCTATTGCAGTGTCTACGGTACGGAGAGAGCAGACGCGGAATACGTGATCGACAGAGCGTTGGTCGCCGCCGAAGCAGATGCGGAGCTGCGCGGTGCGCTGTTCTCGTGGCTCATCGACCGTGAGCTTCGTGACGTCGATACGGACGGCTACTCACTTTGTCAAACGGCGGCGACTGTCTCCGAGATCGCGCCCGATGTCCCGACAGCCTGCTACCTTGCGTATCTGCACAGACAGTGCGGTATGCTCGGGATAATGGAGACTGCGGGGAGCCTCTGCGAGGTCTCGGATGACGTATTTGCTATGCGCGATGCTCCGTTCTCGATACGTAAGACCGAGCAGAACGCATGGCGCGTGATCGGTGTCATCGAAAATTCCGACCTCGAATGCTCAGAACATACGTTAACTGTAGAGCTATGGCGTGTGGTCGAAAGGTATCCGATGCTGCTTCGACCGTGCTTGTCGGGAGCGCGTATCGGGGACGTTTGGATATGTGAGGACGGAAGGATGTATAGGAGGTAGAAAATGGCTGACGGTAAGCAGAACGGTGAGCGCGGATATCTTCACAGAGCGTATATACGAAAGTCCACACGTGCAGACATAGAGCGTATAACAGACAAAAAGCAGTGGGAATTCAAGCAGGACAAGCGAAACTATACAAAGGAGTACCACGATAGGGTACGTTCCGGACATCTTCGCGATGCAAACACAGGTCGTGAGATACGCGGAAAGGTCGATATCGGACATAAGAGCGGCTACGAGGAGCGTGTCATGCGAGAATGTGCGGAGCGTATGCACCTTTCGCAAAAGGACTACAACGATCTCATGAATAATTCTAAGCTCTACCAGTTCGAGGATCACCGAAGCAACCGTTCACATAGATTTGAGGAGAGCAACAAAAAAGCGCAGGTCAGCAAGGCTATGCGCGAGATAAACAGATACATGGATGCGAAAAAGGACGGTCAGACCCACGCGGAGTCCGACCACAGCATACACAAAAGCAGCGTACTGAGGACTCGGTCAAGCACACATTCGGTAAAGAGCGCGAATTCGACTGCCGTTCACTCGAACGGAAGTCATTCGACCGCTCACTCGAACGGTGCAAGGGTCGGACACACCTCCTCAGCCTCGGGAGTCGGTGCAGGGCATACCTCCGCACCGTCTTCCGGTCACGGAGGACACGGCGGTCACGGCTCATCCGGCGGCGGACATTCGAAATAATACCTGCAAGGGAGTCTGCAATGAACAACGGTATATTCTATAATGAACGAAATATCCGCGAGAGGGGGA
The DNA here is from genome assembly GCA_964431775.1 of uncultured Ruminococcus sp. Taxonomy (GTDB): domain Bacteria; phylum Bacillota; class Clostridia; order Oscillospirales; family CAG-272; genus UMGS1696. Next base: position 12,029 of record CAYSKU010000029.1, read on the forward strand.
TGGCGGTCACGAATCCAATGCCGCGCCTTGACGAGGTCGGACGTATCGGAAGGCTGACAGGCTATCATATGCGTATGAACGATATCGTCGGGGAGATGCAGAGCCTTTCCTTTTCGGAGGAGGATATGGCGTGCGGCGTGCTTTTTCTCGGAAGTGCCGGCTGTGGTAAGACGAACGTCATAAACAGACTGATGTACGATGTCCTCTCCTCGATGACTGCGGACGATGTCGCGATAATATACGATGTCAAGCGTGAGTTCACCGAGCATTTCTACATAAACGGTGACATAGTCATCTCCCCCGATTCCTATACGGATATCTGGAACATATATAACGATATACTTGAATTTTCGGTAAACGAGGGTATCGGCTCTATAGAAATAGAGCAGGTGCGTATGCGCTCGACCGAGCTCGTGTCACGTCTTTTTGAGGGACAGCGTTCCGAAATGAATCCGTTTTTCGTAAACGCTGCCGTAATGACGGTGTCGGGCGTGATCGAGCTCGATATACTTGAGGCTCTTACCGACCACGATGCCGCACGGCGGCTCAATAATCGAAGTCTGCGCGAGAGACTTGGCGCGATGGACAAGAACGACTATTACAAACGCTTCTCGGAGGCAGGCTCACGCTTCGCCGCACACGCAAAGCTCTTTGCGGAGCATGGTGACGACGAGGGACGGGGTATCGTCACGGAGATCGTCACGATGGTCGGCAGACAATTTGTCGGTTCGTTCGGGGAAGCTGGGGAATTCTCCGTCGCAAACGTGATACGTGAGCGCGGAGGACGTGTCGTTTTTCTGCAAAACGATATCTCACTCGGAGGTACTCTCTCGGCAGTGCTTTCCGCATTTTACGATATGGCTATCAGCTACGCGGCACGTCCGAACGCCACGCCACGCGGCAGAGTGTTCCTGTTCCTTGACGAGCTTGCAACGCTCAGCTCGAAACAGCTCGAGCTGGCACTGACACTGCTCCGTTCACAGCGCGTATGTATGATCGGCGGTCTGCAAAATATAAGCCGTCTGCGGATGAACTCACCGACCGCACCCGACAGAGCGGAGGCATTGCTTGAGGCGTTCCAAAACGTTATCGCCATGAGCTGTACGTCTGATACGAGGGAATACCTGAAGAAGCGGTTCGGAAAAACGAGAGTAATGGAGCGGTACGACTCATCGAGCGGTAAGCTCGAGCTTCGTCCGACAGAGCGTTACGTGGTCGAGGACTACGAATTCGAGGAGCTGCGGATCGGTGACGCATTCTGTCAGCTGCGCGGACAGGCAGTATTCAAATATCATTTCGACAGATATATATTTCGGTAGGCATACGGAGGAGTTAAATGGCGATAGGAGACTTGATAGCTGCGGCGGCGGTCGCAATGCATAACAGACAGCGTCGGGGCGAGAGCCGTTCACTGCTCGGAAGCCTCGATCCCGATGCAAATATATTTATGGTCGGGAGCAAGCATA
>CAYSKU010000029.1:13504-15782 GCA_964431775.1 uncultured Ruminococcus sp.
ATACGGAGACCGATGAGCGTTTGCGCGAACGTCTGCTCACCGGAAGGATAGAGCAGCTACGTGATGACGGAGGCTTCGGCGGTGTCGTCCTATGCTCGACCGAGAGCTTCTTTCGCAGACTTTACGACCTGTACGGAGGTGACGAAGCGTTCCTCTTTTTCGGTGAGAACGCCTCCTACGACTACCTTGCAGGTGTGCCGCAGACCTCGTTCGAGGAGGGACTGCGTGAGCTGCTTGACGGAACGGAGCGCGGCACGGTGCATAATGTTGAGGGCGTGCTTGACGTTTTCGTGAGACATTTGGGTGTCGGCTCATACGAGGAGCTGTCCGAATGTGCCGAGGTACTGCGCGAAAGTGTCTCTGTCGGCGACTTTCTCTATCGTCTGGAGCAGAGGGGGATAACACCCCCACGCGGCTTTGAGATGCTCGTAAATAACCGTTGGGAGAACGATGTTCCGGCGTTTCTGACGTTCTTCGACCGTTTTGAAGCGGATATCCGTCGGGCGCAGACGAACACCGCACCGTATTGGAGTCTCGCACGTGCAGTCGCCGAGCATAGGATAGCGGTCGTCTGTATCTCACCGAGCGACCGATATCTCAGAGCGGCGATCCTTACCGAGCTGCTGTGGCTCGACCGAAACGGATACCCCTACGACCTCGTCTCGTACAGAGCGGAGCTGTCGGGGCGTCTCGGCGAGGCACTGCTTGGCAGTATGACCGATCAGCAGAGGCTCTGTCTTATCTCCTCGACTGTCGCGGAGTGCGGGCTTGAGCTTGACCGACTTGCGCGGATGACACCTGTCATCGTGTGCATAGGTGCGGTCGGGAGCGATGCCGAGGCACTGTCGCGCTTCTACAACTCGACCTATCGTGAAACGAGCGTAAACGTGCATATGCACCGCGGTATCGGAGTGGGCTTTGGTCAAGCCATGATGCCAACGGTCGAGCCGGCACTGCTCACTCCGCAGAGGATATATCGCGGAGGCGCGGTCATACTCGAGTCGAGCGGCTACAGGGTCTGCTCGTACCTGCTCGTGTAGACCTGTCTGACACATGATCAATGAAAGGAATACGGTACTTGATATGAAATGGTGTCCGAAATGCCAAAAAAGAGGCTTTGCGGATAGCGAAACGAAGTGTCCGACCTGCGGCGGTACTCTGTGGACACAGGTGACTCTTTCGGCAGCCTCCCAAAACGGAGAACGCCGGAGCCGAAACGAGCCGACACGTGAGACAAGGCAGGAGCCGATACGTGAAGCAACCACACGTGAGACAAGGCAGGAGCCGATACGCGAAGCAGCCGCACGTGAGCGTGACAACATACGACAGGAGCCGATACGTGAGCCTGTACGTGATGACGGACGAGCGAACGGTGGACGACGGCGCGGCACGATATCACGTGACGGAGTATGGAGCAGGGTACGCCGACATCGTGCAGATCCGATGCTCATCATGAGGCTGTGTATCGGCGTGATACTCGGTATCGCACTGCTTTGTACCGTCGCGTGGTTGATCGAGAACCGTGAAGCGGTAGGGGAGTGCCTTGCCTGCTTTGGGGCAGGCTTCATGATCGGCTGTGGACTGTGTATCGTTAGAATGAGACAGGTCTCATCCGCGACAACGGTGGTCGGGATCGGCACGCTCTGCGGCGTGATCGCTGTTATACTCGGCTATAACCTTTTCGATATCACCGCAACTATAGAGTCGATACTTGTCCCACTCGGGACGTGCGCCATCATCTTCGGTGCGATCGTTTATATTCTGACCGGAGGTCGGAGAAGATAGTATAGCCTTCAAGGAGGATAATATGAGCAGAAAAGATGCAGTCGGAAAGACCGATCTTTCTGATATCGGGGCAAAGTCTCTTACCCCAAGTAAAAAGAGCGTAAGTCCGGTGCTATTAGGTCTTGCGGTCGGACTATCGACCTTTCTTGTAGCCGCCGCCGGCTTTTTCGCCTATCCGAGACTGATGAACGTCGCGGAGCAGTCGGTCGAGCCGGGCGTTACGGAATCTATGACCGACGCGGAGGAGACCTCGGTCGAGTCGAAGCTCTACGCTGCGGCAGTCAAGCCGGAGACCGATACGGTAAGTGATGAGGAGCGAGAGCTTGACGAGCTTTTAAAAATGGCAGAGTCACTTTCAGCCGAAAACGACCTTCGCGGAGCGTTAGCCGTGCTGTCGGGCGCACCGATCGAGCTACAGAGCAACGAAAGGGTAAGTGCCGCCGTGACACGTTATACCTCTGCCGCAGAGGCTGACGTTCTGTCCGGTGCAAAG
>CAYSKU010000030.1:0-15589 GCA_964431775.1 uncultured Ruminococcus sp.
CCCCAAGCATAGACTTTATAATGTACTTTATACTGCTGTCCCACAGCAGTTAACAGAAAAGGAGAATTACTATGGCTAACAAGTGTGCGATCTGCGGTGCAGAGGTAAATCTGATCCAAGGTCAGAAGCTGGCGGACGGCAGCTATATCTGCCGTAAGAACTGCCGCGCAAAGGGAATGAAGATATTCGATTACGTTCATGCCGATATCTATCAGGTACAGGATCATCTGGCACAGGTCGAAAGAGGCACGAAGCTCTGGGAGCATTTCTTCGTCCCGAAGCTCAAGGAAAAGAACAAGGAAAAGAAGCTCCACAACTTCACGGGCAACATCTACATCGCAGCCGACCTCGGACTTATGGCTGTTACTCAGGTAGACTATAAGTTCATGCTGTTCGGAAAGTCCACTCGCGCCTGCGTATATCGTATCGCCGACCTTCGTAACTATGAGTACGAGGAGGAGCAGACCAAGACGAGCAACGGTACGGAGACCAAGCGTCAGATGTACGTAAGCTTCGCAAACACCGACGGTATGTTCGAGTTCCGCGAAAAGCTCAGAGGCTCCGGTGATTACAGAGCGTTCGTTGAGTATTTCAACAAGCTGTTCGGCATCGAAAAGTCCTGGAGCAACGCAAAGAACACGTGGAAGCAGCAGCTCGGCGCGGTCAAGGGCGTAGCCTCCGGTATGAAGGCAGTCCTGTCCGGCGCGGATAACGCAGAGGACAAGGCGGCAGCAGCTGCCGATGCAGTCGATAAGGCTTTACTCGGTGACAGAGACGACCTCATCCGCAGAGCTGACGAGGCTCTTGCCTCCTTCAACGGCTGAGCGGTCACACCTCACGGCAACAGACTCTAACGCGGGGAGGGACTTTTATGGGAAAAGTCCCTCCCCTGCACCCATATGGAAAGACCTATTACGAGCTATCATCAATTTATCATCCCGTCTTAACATCCCATCGCGGGATGGCTGTCGGCTCAGCCGACCGACGACTGATGAATAGTAACAAAAATAACGAAAGGAGGGAGCGTATCTTTGGCTACTCTACAGGAATATAAATGCCCCTGCTGCGGCGGTGCGATAGCGTTCGACAGTACCGTGCAGAAGATGAAGTGTCCGTACTGCGACACGGAATTCGAGATGGAGACCCTTGCCGGCTACGATGCCGACCTTCAAAACGAAGGAAACGACTCGATGGAGTGGGAGACCTCTGCCGGTGCGGAATGGCAGGAGGGCGAGACTGACGGTCTGCGCTCCTACGTCTGCAAGTCCTGCGGAGGAGAGATAGTCGGTGACGCGAATACGGCGGCTACCTCTTGTCCGTTCTGCGGAAATCCCGTCGTAATGATGGGACAGTTCTCGGGCGCATTGAAGCCCGACCTCGTCATTCCGTTCAAGCTCGACAAAAAAGCGGCAAAGCAAAAGCTCACGGAGCACGTTTCGGGTAAACGTCTGCTCCCGAAGATATTCAAGGACGAAAATCACATCGATGAGATAAAGGGCGTGTACGTTCCGTTCTGGCTGTTCGATACCGATGCGGAGGCACAGGTACGTTATCGTGCTACAAAGGTACACGTAAGAAGTGACAGCAGATACAATTACACGGAGACTCAGTATTTCTCAATATTCAGAAGCGGAAGCCTCGGCTTCGAGGGAGTTCCGGTCGATGGCTCGTCCAATATGCCGAACGAGCTCATGGAGTCGCTCGAACCCTTTGACGTAAGCGGCGCGGTCGATTTCCAGACCGCCTACCTTGCCGGCTACCTTGCCGACAAGTACGACGTTGATGCGGAGCAGAGCATCGAGCGTGCGAACGAGCGTGTCAAGACCTCCACGGAAAGAGCCTTTGCGAGAACGGTGCAGGGCTACTCGTCCGTGACCCCCGAGAAGAGCAGTGTACAGCTCCGTAACGGTACGGCAAAGTACGCTCTCTACCCCGTGTGGCTTCTCAATACCACATGGAACGGAAACAAGTACGTTTTCGCAATGAACGGACAGACAGGTAAGTTCGTCGGCGACCTTCCGCTCGATAAGGGTGCGGCAACACGCTGGACGGTCGGTCTGACCGCCGTTATAGGTGCAGTCGTATACGCGCTTGCGTATCTCCTGCATTGAGGAGGGACGAAGGATGAAAAAAAGCATATGTATGGTATTTATCGTCATCTTTTCCTTGTCGATGATCCTCCCCTGTGCGGCGACTGACGGCTTCGTCGATGCGTACTACCGTGTTGTTGACATTGCCGGTCTCCTTACGGAGGACGAGAGCTGGGAGCTTATCGCCAAGCTCGACGAGATCAGTATACGTCAGAGCATGGATATAGTCGTTCTGACGACAGATACTCTTGACGGTGATTCGCCGATGGATTACGCCGACTATGCCTACGACTCCCTGCAATTCGGCTACGGTGATTCACGTGACGGTGTCCTCCTCCTCGTCAGCATGGCGGAGAGCGACTGGTACATATCGACCTGTGGCTACGGTATAACGGCGTTCACGGATGCAGGTATACAGCACATAGGTGACGAGATCAGACCGTATCTCTCGAACGGTGACTTCATGACCGCGTTCGAGCGGTACGCGGAGCTTTGCGACGAGTTCATCACCCGGGCGAGAAACGGTGAACCGTATGACAAAGGTACACTGCCGAAGGAGCCGTTTTCTCACGTAAAGTGGATATTCGGCTCACTTATCGTAGGCTTCATCGTTGCAACGATCGTTGTCGGCAGGATGAAGGGACAGCTGAAGACCGTTCGCGCACAGAATACGGCGAACAGCTACATGAAGAAGGACAGCATGAACGTTGCGGAGAGCCGCGACCTGTTTTTGTACCGTACCGTCACGAGAACGGCAAAGGCAACGAACAACGGTGGCGGAAGCAGTACGCATCGTTCGTCCTCCGGAACGACCCACGGCGGCGGTGGTGGCAAATTTTAACTAAAGTTAAGGAGCAGATACGATGGGTATTTTTGATAAATTGAAGTACGAGGCGGAAAGAAAGCTCAAGACCACCTCGGGACAGGTACTGAATTCCGCAGTCAAGGCTGTCGGAACGAAGCGCGAGACCTTCACCTTTTCGAGACTTCCCAAAAGTCTTGCGGAGCTACAGAGCCTTCCCGAAGCAAAGCTCGATACTCCCTATAAGACCGCGGCACTTACCGTGCTTGCTCTTTGCGCGTATGCGTCAGACCGTGAGATAGGTACGGAGATGCTGAACTGGCTGAGAGGACCTCGTCCGCTGAACGGTCAGGAGATATCCTTCCTGAACGACCGTTTCCGTGACGGAAAGACCTACCTGCCGCTCACGTATTTTGTCGGTGCGAAGCCGGAGAACGACTACACTCCGAGCGAGCCGTATAAGCTCGTGATAGAGAGCAACCATACCTCCGACGATGAAGCCGGCTACATGAAGCTGTTCATCCCGTGCGGCGGTGCGGATTCGCCGAGACCGATCAAGCTCCGTCAGCGCGGAAGTGACGGAAAGTGGTTCCTTTGGGAGCAGTACCTGCTGACCGGCGTGAAGACGCCTGTCGCCGCCGACCCGTGGGCTTGACGAAAAAACGACTGTATAAAAAAACGACCTCTCGGGTCGTTTTTTGTTGCCACAGTTCACGTTATATCGTCATCGTCCGGTATCTTGTCACGATCCCCATCGTCAAGACCCTGTAGCTCCGTCTCGAGCCTGAGCAGATGCTCAAGGAACACAGTGCGTGCGGGGTACAGTGCGCGTAGCTCCTCGATCAGCGGATATACCTTCTCCGCTCCGAACAGGCTTGCAAACTCTCTCATTTTTGCTACCAACCTCGCGCAGAGAGGTCTGCTCTTTGCCTCCTTTGCGGAGCTGCGTATCTGCTCGGTGCAGATGATCGCGACCTCATCGGGGTAGAAGTCCGAAAGCACATCTGCATAGTCGAAGACATCACATTTCTCGTGAGTCTCGAGCGTATCGAGAAGCACGCGGTATTCCTTTTGGCTTGCAAGCAGTCTGAGATAATCCTCAAGACCATACACATCTATCAGCTTTTCCGACAGCTCCGGCAGAGTGCTGTCCCAAAGACCGCGCTCCGAGAGAAGCTCCTTGTAATCGGTGTAGTAATCGAATTCTTTATTCATGAGGAGCGTATATGCCGTCTCGAGCTGTGCGTCAACGTTACCCTCTGCCTTGTAGATCGTGAACAGCTCCTTTTGCCACGTACCTTCGTTTATGCCGTAGCGTGAAAGATCATGCTCGATCGCATCAAGGCAGAGCTGCTTCGCAACGTCAAGCTCATTATGCTCTATGGCATGAGCGACAAGGTAATATACTGCGTAGGGGTCCTCGGGGTATCTCACGAGAAAGGCTGCGTAGTCATCATCGTTCTTTATCCGAGCGATGAGAGGGAAAAAGTCCTTTGACGGTATTCTCTTTGAACGGTAGAACGATATCAGGAGCCTTTCGGTCTCGGTGGGAAACAGCTCGGCACACAGAACGAGTGACGGCTCTATCACATGATATGAGGCATTGGTGGCGTCCGACAGCTCGGAGAGGATGAGGACACACAGAGCTTTTTTCTCGGTCTTGCTCCCTGATTCCATTATTTGGAAAACGCATTTGGTCATCATATCCTGCGCGTTGCTCAGTGTGACAGAAAGCTCGGTTTTTTGCCTCTGTGCCATGTATACGGTATTTGCAGAGTACTCTGTCTGCGAGATCATGAACGAGCAGATACGACAGACGAGCATATACTTTTCGTTTGAGTAATATCGGTAGGCGTCGCTCATGGTCCTGTCGAGGGCTTTCAATATGAGGTCGGTGACGGTGTTGTCGGTAGCTTGTTTTATGCCTTTACGGAATCTATTTATGATATCCGCAAACAGATCGTTGTCATTTGCAGCTTCGTGTCTGTGCAGCAGCTCCTTTTGCAGCTCATGGGAGCCTTCCGCATATTGCAGGAGAAGGGTGCGTACTGTCTCCTCGTCAAGCTCCATGATGATATCGCCGAGCTTGGGCGTATTCACCGGCTTTTTCGAATTCTTTTTCGACGTATTCTTTATTTCGATACTGCCGAGATCTGTCTTCGATATCGCGAGCATGACGGCGGTGATGTGCTTACAGCAGTCTCCGAAGGAGTAGGGACAGGTACAGCTGTGGGACATCAGTCTGCCATTTTTGTCGAACATGACGGAGACCTTGTAGCTCTTTGAGGTGTTTGTGGCAGACTTTACCGTGGTCGCGAAAAGGTTCGTGTGCGGCTGTGACAGCCTGCCGACCTTGCCCTCGTTGTAGAGCTTCTCTCCGCGCTCACGGATAGTCCGGCTCTGCTTTTCCATATAGTCGGACATTGAGTATTTGATGTTATTTATTGTCTTCTGATCCATAAAACAAAGGTCTCCGAAGGAAATATTTTGTCATGTCATCATGACCTTGAGGTGTGACTTTTGTCTCTGTCGATAAGCCCTGTGCGAAGCTGTAGCATACCTGCAAGGACGAACAGCAGACCGAGCAGTGCGAATATGCCGCCACCCATGCTGTAGAGGACTGCCGAAAATATTATCCCGAACGCACAGAGCAGGACTCCGCAGAGGACACGTACAGTGGACGGTATACGGTGCTTTGGTGAGAGCGTGGTCGGATCGCCGAGCTCTCCGCGTGCCGCTCTTTTGTCGAGCCGGCGAAACAGGAGACCGACCGCTATTATTGATATGCCGCTTACGATGAACGGCAGTCCGAGATATGCTATACCGACGAGCAGCCATATGAGTCCGAGAACGACAAAAAACAGGGGCGAGGTCATATTACTTCGTTATTCTTCCGATATCACCGACCGGAATAGTCGGGAAGCCCTCACGAGGATGACGGAAGGTCAGCGTATCGGGGTCGAGATCGGCTTCCGACGTGTTATGGTACGTGTAGTTCTCGCCGATATCGTTGTAGTCGTAGACCGACTGTGCCATGTGACCGAAGCGTGCTTCTTCATTTATTATAATGTTGTTCTCAACGACACTGTTCGCCGGATTTATCGGGAAGTCGGGGTCGTCGTACCTGTCGAAGTCCGTGATGATACGTGCAAGGGTCGGGTATCTCTTTGCCCAAAGCTCACTTCTGTACGGTACCTGCTCGAGCTTCTTCCAGTGCGGTGCCTCCGGTGTGTCACACGCCTGATGCGCCCAGCCGCCGTTGACGAAGCCGTCACGGTTTCTGTCATCGTAGAGTATCGGCTGACGGCTCTCACCGAGGATGAGGTTGTCGCGCACTACGTTATCACGTCCGCCGCCGATGAGGAACGCGAACTTTTTGACGTTTATCAGGATATTTCCGTATGCGGTCTGACCGGAGAGACCGTCGTCCCAGTAGATACCGTCGGGGAAGAAGCCCTCGCCGCCTATGTTGCGAAGGAGGTTGTAGCGGATGACCGTACCGTGTCCCGCCCAGTCGAAGCCGGAATATATAGCACCTGCATCACTTGAATGAAGCACTACGTCATGTATGCTGTTGTACTCGATCAGATGCTCGTTGCCGCCGTAGGTGACAGCCGCATGGGGAGAGCCGGATATCTCGTTGTGGGCGCAGAGATTTCCACAGCCCGAGAGGGAGATACCTGCCTGATAGGTCTGATATACCTCCGAAAAATCGTGGATGTAGTTGTTTATCGCACGGTCGTTTCCGTGAGTGAGAGTGGCACGGTCGCCGCCGCTCAGATATATACCGCCGCGTCCCGTGTGTGTTATCTCACAGCCCTCGACTGTATTGTCACTTCCCGAGAGGGAGACGCCGTGGGAGGCAACGTTCTTTATCAGAAGCTCACGTATGCTCAGCCTGTCACCTCTGCCCGAGACTGCGGTCTCACGGGTGCAGGTCAGAGTGAAGCCGGAGATCGTAAGGTCGCTTGCGCCGTTTATGCGGATGAGCGGCACGGTCTCAAGGGAGATATCGAACGTGCTGTCGTCAGAGCTTACATAAACGTAGAGCAGACCGTTCTCACGGTCGAGGTAGAATTCGCCGGGAGCGTCAAGCTCCTCGAGGACGTTGTAGAAATAGTAGAGCGCACCTGCCTTCGCACCGTATCGGCTGACGAAGCGCGGATATACGAGACGGTTCTCCGTGTTCACGGACAGCACGGGTGTGGAGGAGTCAGCCCAGTCGTGGTAGAAATAACCGAACATCCATGCCTCCGTCGGCTCCTTCCAACGCTTCACACGCTCGTTCGTCTGCTTGTCGAGGACGTAGATACCTCCGCGATGGTTACGTCTGTCGCCCCAGTCACGGAAATAGTTCTGCTCCGGAAACTCCGCGACGTCACCGACATCCATGATACGGTCGAGCTTTATGTAGCCGCTGTCGGGGTAACGTGCCGACTTCATACGGCGGTCGTTCTCGAAGACCTCGATGTTTATCCCCTCACGAACGCCGTCGTACTTTCCGGACGTCCCGAACGCACCGATGGGGAACTGCTCACCGTAGACCTCACGTGAGATACCGTAGCTCTTCAGGTCTATACAGCGAACGTGCGGCAGAGCCTCGGCTGACAGACGTGCCGTCACCTCCGCGGAGAGTGGCAGGGTCTCGGAGGCGCAAACGCTCAGCCCTCCGCTTATGACCGCACCCTCTCTCGTGACGTAGGAGTCGCCGCTGTCGCGCTCATCGAAAACGAGCGTTTCGCGATACGTTCCTCCCTCCACCTCAACTGTGACGGGGTGGTCGGCGAGTCGGGCGGCATCTCTTGCGCGAGTGATCGTTTTGAAGGGAAGAGCCTTCGTTCCTGCATTTTCGTCACTGCCGTTATTTGAAACGTAAAAGATCGCATCAGACATCATAGGAGCCTTTCCGTGACCGGACGCACACGGGGCTTATTTCGGCGTTCCTGTCGTGCGGACGGTCAAAAGTGTATTTTGATATGTTATTCTTAAATATATTGTAGCATAGTGAAATGGATTATGCAAGATATTTGCGACAATTCACGCTCAAAAAACGAAGCAACGCCCACTTAAAATTTCGATTCCTTTTGTAAATGACGTTGACAAATATACTCGTGCGTAGTATAATTATAACGATCATTATGAAGCGATAACGGATTTTGAATAATTCGAGTCTTAAAAATTCATTTTGAGGGCTGAAGCTACAGTATACACATATATTTTTGAAAGGTCGATCGGCGATAGCTGTCGCCGATCGGGGAGGCTATTATGGGACTTACACTTGCCGAAAAGATACTAAGGTCGCATACCGTGGACGGTAGGTTCGAGAAGGGCGCGGAGATAGGTCTGCGTATCGATCAGACTCTCACGCAGGATGCAACGGGTACTATGGCGTATATCGAATTCGAGGCAATGGGCATACCGCAGGTACGCACCGAGCGTAGCGTGGCGTATATCGACCACAACACCTTGCAGTCCGGCTTCGAGAACGCTGACGACCATCGCTTTATCGCCTCCTGCGCGAAGAAGCACGGTATCTATTTCTCACGTCCCGGAAACGGAATATGTCATCAGGTGCATCTCGAACGCTTCGGCGCACCGGGCAAGACCCTGATAGGCTCCGACAGCCACACTCCGACCGGAGGCGGTATCGGTATGATCGCGATAGGTGCCGGCGGTCTCGACGTTGCGGTCGCGATGGGCGGCGGTGCGTACTACATCACCTATCCGAAGATCGTTAACGTTGAGCTTGTCGGTCGTCTCTCACCGTGGGTCGCCGCAAAGGACGTTATCCTCGAGCTGCTCAGACGTATCTCCGTAAAGGGCGGTGTCGGTAAGATAATAGAGTATTCCGGTGAGGGAGTGGCTACACTGTCCGTTCCCGAGCGTGCGACTATCACGAACATGGGCGCGGAGCTTGGTGCAACGACCTCGATATTCCCGTCCGACGAGGTGACTCGTGCGTTCCTTCGTGCGGAGGGCAGAGAAGACGTTTTCGTACCAATGTCGGCAGACCCCGATGCGGAGTATGACGAGCATATAGTCATAGACCTGTCCGCACTTGCGCCTATGGCTGCCTGTCCGCATTCCCCCGACAACGTAAGGTCGATAGCAGAGCTCGGACATATGAGGATAGATCAGGTCTGCATAGGCTCCTGCACGAACAGCTCACTTTACGATATGCTCAAGGTCGCGTATATCCTTGAAGGAAAGACGGTGCATCCGGACGTTTCGCTCTCTATCGCGCCCGGCTCGAAGCAGGTACTCAACATGATAGCGGAGAACGGTGCGCTCTCGAAGATGATAGCTGCCGGAGCGCGTATACTTGAGTCGGCTTGCGGACCGTGCATAGGTATGGGACAGTCGCCGAACTCCGGCGGTATCTCCCTCCGCACCTTCAACCGAAACTTCGAGGGGCGAAGCGGCACACGTGACGGTCAGATATACCTCGTCTCTCCCGAGGTCGCGGCAGCCTCCGCGATAGCCGGCTACCTCTGCGACCCTCGTGAGCTTGGCGATATGCCGGAATTTACGCTCCCCGAGTACTTCACCGTAAACGACAACATGATAGAGCCTCCGGCATCCCCCGAGGAAGCGGAGAAGGTCGAGATAAAGTACGGACCGAACATAGCAGGCTACCCGAAGACCGCGCCTCTCGAGGAGACGATCTCCGCAGAATGCTCACTCAAGGTCGGTGACAACATCACGACAGACCACATCATGCCGGCAGGAGCAAAGATACTTCCGCTCCGCTCTAATATACCCGCGATATCGGAGCATTGCTTCGCGGTCTGTGACGAAGCGTTCCCGCGCCGCGCACGTGAGCTCGGACAGTCGATAATAGTCGGCGGCACGAACTACGGTCAGGGCTCTTCACGCGAACACGCCGCACTCGCGCCCCTCTATCTCGGCGTAAAGGCGGTCATCGTTAAGTCGTTCGCACGTATACATCGTCAGAACCTCATAAACGCAGGTATACTTCCGCTCGAATTCGTGAACGAGGCGGACTACGATACGATAGAGCAGGGTGACACGCTCTGCATCGAGAACGTCCGCTCCGCTATCGAGAACGGTGGCACGATAAAGGTAGTGAACGTGACACGCGGCACCGAGCTTGCCGTTCGCTGTGAGCTGAGTGAGCGTATGCGCGACATCATCCTCTGCGGCGGTCTCCTCGACTATACAAAGGAAAAGCTGAAATGAACGCACCAAATAGATGTAAAGGAGCAATTATATGGAAAAGATAAAGATGACGACTCCCCTTGTCGAGATGGACGGGGACGAGATGACGAGAGTTATATGGCAGTGGATAAAGGATATACTGATCCTCCCCTACGTTGAGCTGAACACGGAGTACTACGACCTCGGACTCGAGCATAGGAACGCCACGCGAGATCAGGTGACTATCGATTCCGCGAACGCGACAAAGAAGTACGGCGTTGCGGTAAAGTGTGCGACTATCACGCCGAACGCGGCACGTGTGACCGAGTACGGTCTTGACGAGATGTGGAAGTCGCCGAACGGAACGATACGTGCGATACTTGACGGTACGGTCTTCCGCACACCGATCATCGTAAAGGGTATAACGCCGTACATTCCGACCTGGAAGAAGCCGATAACGATAGCACGTCACGCCTACGGTGACGTTTACAAGAACACGGAGCTACAGGTAGCCGCAAACAGCACCGCGTACCTTGTCTCAGTTGACGAGAACGGAAACGAGACACGGGAGCTGATACACAGCTTCGGTGACTCCTCGGGTATCGTACAGGGCATACACAACGTTGACTCCTCCATCGAGAGCTTTGCGCGCAGCTGCTTCAACTTCGCACTCGACATGAAGCAGGATCTTTGGTTTGCGACAAAGGACACGATCTCGAAGAAGTACGACCACAGATTCAAGGACATTTGGGCTGAGATATACGAGAACGAATACAAGGAAGCGTTCGAGAAGGCAGGGATAGAGTATTTCTATACCCTTATCGATGATGCGGTCGCACGTGTCGTCAGAAGCGAGGGCGGCTACATCTGGGCTTGCAAGAACTATGACGGTGACGTAATGAGCGACATGGTCGCGACAGCCTACGGAAGCCTTGCCATGATGACGTCCGTTCTCGTCTCCCCCGACGGAAAGTACGAATACGAGGCGGCGCACGGTACGGTACAGCGTCACTACTACAAGCACTTAAAGGGTGAGGAGACCTCGACAAACAGCGTAGCCACGATATTTGCGTGGACGGGCGCACTTCGCAAGCGCGGAGAGCTTGACGGAAACGCGGAGCTTATGGCGTTTGCCGACCGTCTCGAGGCGGCTACGATCTCCACCATCGAGGACGGCGTTATGACGGGAGACCTCTACCTTCTCTCGAAGCTCGAAAACAAGAAAAAGGTGAACACAAAGGAATTCCTCTGCGCGATAGCCGAGAGGCTTGTCGGCTGAGGTCGGCGGTCTGAGACCACAAACATGAACCGAAACGGAGAACATATCTATGAAAGAAGTCATCCTCTGCAAATACGGGGAGATAATTCTCAAGGGAACGAATAAAAAGACGTTCGAGGCACAGCTTTTGCGTGAGGTAAAACGCCGTGCCGCCCTCGTCGGACATTATACCGTCCGCTACAACCAGAGCACGGTCTACGTTGAGCCGAACGACAGCGAAGCCGAGGCATCGCTTGACGTTATGTACGACCAGCTTCGCAAGGTCTTCGGCTTTGCCGGAATATGCCGTGCCGCCGTCTGCGAAAAGACTCTCGACTCCATCCTTGAGACCGCACGTGCCTACCTTCCCGAAAAGCTCTCGGGGGTGCGTACCTTCAAGTGTACCGCAAAACGGAGCGATAAGAGCTTTCCGTTATCCTCACCCGAGCTGTCGGGTGAGGTGGGGGCTGTCATTCTTGAGACCATCCCCGACATACGTGTCGATCTTGACGAGCCGGAGATGATCGTAAAGATAGAGGTTCGCGAGACCAACGCATATATCCACGCAGGTCAGGAGAGGGGAGCCGGTGGAATGCCGCTCGGCTCAGCCGGACGCGGTATGCTGCTGCTCTCCGGCGGTATAGACTCACCCGTTGCCGGCTACATGATGATGAAGCGCGGCATGACCGTTGACTGTGTCCATTTCGAGAGCTTCCCCTATACCAGCGAGGCGGCGCGTGAAAAGGTGCTGACCCTTGCGGCAAGGCTCACGGAATATTGCGGACGTATCAAGGTACACGTCATATCTCTCACGCACATACAGGAGCTTATGCGCGACAACTGCGAGGAGGACTATTTCACCCTCCTGCTCCGTCGCTTCATGATGCGCCTTGCTTCAAGGTGTGCGGAGGAGAATAGCTGTGAGGTACTCGTCACCGGTGAATCCCTCGGTCAGGTGGCTTCGCAGACCATGAAGGCGATGTGCGTGACGGAGGATGCGGCAGACCGTCCGATATTCCGTCCGTGTATCGGTATGGACAAGGAGGAGATCATCAGGATATCGCGTGAGATCGGAACGTTCGAGACATCGATACTTCCGTTTGACGACTGCTGTACCGTGTTTACGCCAAGGCATCCGCGCACTCAGCCGGAGCTTGAAAAGGTACTGCGCGAGGAGGCACGTCTCGATACCGATGCCCTCGTTGAGGAGGCATGGCTGACGAGAAACACGGTGGTCATCGATCAGGAGCTGTGAACCGTGACGACACAAATATGATCATTGAGGTAATAGCATGAAAAGAGATGAATACAGTCTTGCGCTGCTCTGCGACTTCTACGAGCTTACGATGAGTCGCGGCTACTTTGAGACCGAGCTGCGAGACAGGATCGCGTATTTCGACGTCTTCTTTCGACGTATCCCCGATGGTGGCGGCTACGCGATAGCGGCAGGACTTGAGCAGATCGTACATTATATAGAGGAGCTTCGCTTCACCGAAAGTGATATCGAGTTCCTGCGCGGAAAGAATATATTCTCCGAGGAGTTCCTCGAATACCTCTCGGGCTTCCACTTCACCGGAGACATATGGGCTGTTCCCGAGGGTACGGTCATCTTCCCGGGTGAACCGATACTTACTGTCCGTGCCACAACTATAGAGGCACAGCTCATCGAGACCTACGTCCTTCTTGCCCTGAACCACCAGTCCCTGATCGCCACGAAGGCGTCACGTATGGTACGTGCCGCACGAGGTCGTCCGATATCCGAGTTCGGCAGCAGACGAGCGCACGGTGAGGATGCGGCGGTCTACGGTGCTCGTGCGGCGTACATCGGAGGCTGTACCGGCACTGCCTGCACCCTTTCCGACAAGCTCTACGATGTTCCGGCAGGCGGCACTATGGCACATTCGTGGGTGCAGATGTTCGACAGCGAGTACGAGGCGTTCACGACCTACTGCCGACTGTATCCGAATGAGCCTACACTGCTCGTTGACACGTACAGCGTGTTCGGCTCGGGCATACCGAACGCCATTCGTGCTATAAAGGATGTTCTGTGGCCTATGGGACTGAAAAAGTGTGCCATCCGTATCGACTCGGGTGACATAGCGTACCTCTCCAAGAAGGCGCGCAAGACCCTTGACGAAGCCGGACTTACCGATTGTCGTATAATCGTCTCAAATTCGCTTGACGAATATATAATAAGTGAGCTTATCGCGCAGGAGGCGTGTGTCGATGCGTTCGGTGTCGGCGAACGTCTCATCACCGCAAAGAGCGATTCCGTTTTCGGCTGTGTCTACAAGCTGGCGGCGGTCGAGGACGAGAACGGACACATCATCCCGAAGATAAAGGTCAGCGAGAACGCGGCAAAGATAACGAACCCCCATTTCAAGAAGCTGTTCCGTATGTACTCGAACGAGACCGGAAAGGCTATGGCAGACCTTATCATGCTCTATGACGAAACGGTCGATCAGACAGAGCCGCTCGAGATATTCGACCCCGAGCACACGTGGAAGAGGACGATACTCGAGAACTTTACCGCACGTGAGATGCTCGTTCCGATATTTGTCGAGGGACGACTTGTCTACGACTTGCCGCCGATACACGAGATACGTGACCACTGTGCGCGAGAGATCGCGACCATGTGGAAGGAGGTACTTCGTTTCGAGAATCCGCACGGCTACTACATCGACCTGTCCGAGCGTCTGTGGCAGCTGAAGAACGACATGATCTCCCGATACATCAAGGGAAACCGTGACTGACATGGGTCTTTTTCTTAAAGCACCGCAATGTCTGCAAAGCTGTCGTATATGTCCGAGGAGGTGCGGCGTTGACCGCACACGAACTCTCGGCTACTGTGGTGCCTACGACAGGATAGAGCTATCGAAGGTGATGCTCCATCATTTTGAGGAGCCGTGCATCAGCGGAACGGACGAGTCACGCGGCGCGGGTACGGTCTTTTTCACACACTGTCCGCTCGGCTGTATCTACTGTCAGAACCGTGAGATCAGCAGACGTGCCGCAGTCGGACGTGTCGTCTCCTGTGAGGAGCTTGCGGAGATATTCGTAGGTCTGCAAAGGGACGGTGCGTATGACATAGACCTTGTAAGTCCCACGCAGTATGCCGTACAGCTGATCGAGGCGGTACGGATGGCACGTGAGCTTGGACTGACCGTCCCTGTCGTCTGGAACACGGGCGGCTACGAGCTTTCGTCCACGATAGCGGCACTGCGCGGCACGGTAGATGTATACCTGACAGACGTAAAGTATGCTTCTCCCGAGCTTGCAAGGCGGTATTCCATGGCGGAGGACTATCCGGACGTTGCGTTCGAAGCACTTTCGAAAATGGTAGATCAGGTCGGGAGCTGTCGGTATGACGAGGAGAGCGGCATAATGACGGGAGGTGTCATAGTACGTCATCTCGTATTGCCGGGCTGTCGAGCGGATTCGATAGCGGTGCTTCGGCGTATAGCGGAGGTCGTTCCGCCGGACAGCATACGTCTATCGCTGATGGCGCAGTACACGCCCGAATTTTTGCCGGAGAGCAGTGGAGAGGGCTGTGACGCAGACCGTATACGTCGTCGTGTGACCACGTTCGAGTACCGTTCCGTCCTTGACGAGGCGGTCAGGCTCGGCTTTGACGGCTACTCGCAGGGGCGCACGTCGGCAAGTCGTGCGTACACGCCGGATTTCGGCGGTGCGATCGATATCGGAAAAGAGATATAAACGTAGAGGTATTTTTATGAATATAGAGACCGAGCGAAAATATCTTATAGAGCTGTCCGACCCGACAGTGCTTGCTGATATAGAGGGATGTCGGGTGCTTGCGATACGTCAGACGTATTTGAAGAGGCACTCCTACGCCCCGAAGACGGAACGGAGAGTCCGTTCGATAGTCGAGGGGGGAGCGGAGGTTTACGTATACACGGAGAAATCGCCTCGTGCGTACCTGAGTCGGTACGAGGACGAGCGTGAGATAACGAGGGAGGAATACGAGCGACTTCTTTCGGAGGGAGAGCTGTGGCTGTCGAAGGTACGGTATGCGTTTCCGTACATGGGACACGTTATGGAGATAGACGTATATCCACCGGAGATAGGAGGTACGCTTCTTGAGGGACGTGCGATACTCGAGGTCGAGCTTGAGACTGCGGACGAGGCGATAGAATTTCCGCCGTACTTGCACATCGTTCGTGAAGTGACCGACGAAAAAGCCTACCACAACCGCACTCTCGCCCATCGGGGCGGCTGAGCCGGCGGCGTGACGCCGCAGGCATGAATCGGCATTCGTGA
>CAYSKU010000031.1:0-6721 GCA_964431775.1 uncultured Ruminococcus sp.
AGCGCAAAAAGCTCCGCTATCTGTGCGTATTGACTTTTTTCAAACACGCCCTAACTCATTCTTTATCAACATCTTGAACATTTTATTTGCCCCTTTCTTTTTCATAAAGGATCTTACATATAGAACAAATAGTATCAGAACATTTACGTCGTTTCAAGTTCGTCAAAATATTCACGCATATCTATCACGCCTATATCATACCACGTCTTTCGGTTCTTGTCAATAAAACTGATCTCCGTGGCATTTCTTACCGAAGCTATTGAAACGGGCAAGCTCGCATGATATAATGATCGTGTATAGACCTACTCTGAAGGTAGACACTAAAGTATGATATGTGGAGGACAGACAAAAATGCTTGCGTACCATGTAGTGACGGAGCGACCGATGTATGTCGGTCAGAGGATCGTGTTCGATGAAACGCATCACAGCGGAGTATATCAGAGGGTACTTGCCAAAAAAGACCTCGTGGACGCTATCTACGCCGACCCGACAGGCTATGATGCGGCTGCACTCGAGCATCACACCTCGGTCGCGCTCAGAGAGCTGGCACTTGAGGAGGTCAGACGTATGAGCTATCCGCAATACCCCTCGAGGCTCGCGTGTCTGTACGTCTCCGCCTCACTTGAGGAAGCGGAGGAATGGGGACGATATTTTTCGGATATAGGAAGACCTACGTATCACATCGTCGAGCTGGACGTAAACGGACGCTGCTTCGTAGGGGATGCCGCAAAATGCTTCGTCGGACGACCGAATAAGGAAGAAAATCTGCGGCTTGCCGAGCTTTATTGGAAAAACGATGTCTGTACGACCGATACTCGAGTGATACGTGAGCTTCTCGTTGACGGTCAGCTCACGGTCGTTCGGATAGTAAAGGAGATAAACAAAAATATATTACAGCTATAACGGACGTATGAGATACAAGGGACGAGAGTCGAGCATCAAGGGATGATCAAGTGACAAAATACCGTGATCGCCTCTCCCGACGGCACACCATAAACAAAAGCACCGTCCCCGACACGGCAGACTGTGTCGGGGACGGTGCTTTGCTATTTTACTACTGTCTTCCTATATTTTTACTTCCATCCCACCGACGGAGTTTACGACGACGGAGACTGCCGCGGAGACCGCGAAAACGTCATAGTCGTCACGTTCCTCGGTCTTATGCGAGAGCTGTGTCCACATGATGCCCTTCGAATTGCGATTCTCCCATGCGGAGTCGGCGTTTCTTTGCAGCCATTCGAGGTATATCGGTCTGTCGGCAAGCTCCGCAAAGCGACGTATGTACCGAGCGAGGATGCCCTTGAAGCCCGGGAGGTCGTTGCCGGGTTCCTCGTTATCCATGATACCGCCGTGGTACATCTCGTTCATCGTATAGTCTGCCGCCTTTTCGGCGTATCCGAGATAGGTCTTATCGCCTGTTTTCAGGTAGTACGCCAGACACGAGCCGATGAACGTTCCCTGATTATAGGTCGAGGACCAGTTGCTCTTTTTGCCGTCAAGTCTGTACGCATCGTAGACCTTTCCGGTCTCAGGCTCAAAGAGGTTCTTGACCACCCAGTCGAGGCAATAGAACAGCTTATCGTAATAGGTATCGTCACCTGTAGCCTTTGCGAGGTAGTCGGCGGCAACTGCGGCAGGACAGTTAACGCAGGTGTTCTTCGTTTCGTTCTCGACTCTCCAGAACAGACCTCCGCCCAGATCGTCGCTTGCCGAGCGTGCGAACGTTTTTTCGTAGTTCAGCACCGCGATATCGAGGTATCTCCGTTCGCCCGTATAGAGGTATGCTCTGGTGAAGGCGATGACGAGCCACATTATATCATCGTTGAAGGGGTTCTTCTCCCAGTCCTCACCGTAGCGGCGAAGGACGAAGCGATACATCTCCTCGAACATCGTAAAGTAGGACTTATCCCCCGTGACCTCGTAAAGGTCGTCGATGATCTCGAATATCTCCGCAAAGTCCCAAAAGTCGGCTCTGACGTATTCGCCGTCGTTATAGTACGCCGCCTTATGCCGCTCTACCGCTTCACGCGCTCTCTCTATCCTTGCTTCCTTTGTCATCGTGACTTCTCCTTTTGTTTATTATGTGATCTTTTACATCAAATATCGAGCGGCACCGCACCCTCGAGCATATCCGTCGGGGCGATCGCGCCGTTCTTTATCATGTAGGTCTTTATTTCGAACGGCTTAAAGGGTACGTCCAGTGCGATATCGAGTATCGGCAGCTCAACGTGTGCGGTCACCGCTTCTCCCTGAGCCTCGAACATTCTTACGATATATGCGTTGCTGTCGCGTTCGCTCCTCTTGAAGCAGCTGAGCGTAACGTTCGCGCAGTCTACGGAGATCAGCTGCTTCGGCTTCTCTCCCCTGCCCGACGGACAGAAGGCGAGCGGATACGCTCTTTGGTTGAACATTGCCGCCTCACGATCTGCCATGCGGAGCATACGCTCACGCTTTCCTGCCAATATGCGGAAGCGATACCGACGTTCGCCCTGATCCATCCTCTGCTGATACATCGGCTCATGGAACGGCTCTCCCCACGTGCAGCTTCCGGCACCGTAGCCTGCGGAACGAACGAGCGTCACGCCGAGCGTACCGTCACTGTAATGTGAGCCGTACACACCGTCATCGATGACGGTAAGTGCGTATTCCTCCTCCGCAACGGTCTGCCAGTACTGCGACACGACGTCCGCATACGACTTTTTCAGCACCTCACGTCCGAAGATCGTCTGACCGATATGCTCACCCCTTTCAAGTGTGGTCGGGACGAGCAGCTTCAGACGCTTTTCGTTCTCCGCGTAAAATACGCGAAGCTCCACCTCAAGCACGCCGGTCACGCGGTCAACGATATAGCGCACGAGCATACGTGAGCCGTTATACAGCATATCGGCTTCGACCACGACGTTCATGTCTCCCTCGTCGGTCACGCGGACAGGTGCTACTACGCCGCCCTTGACACCGGAAAAGTCCGTTGCCTGACCTGCGGTCATGAGCGTGAAGCGTCCTGTCGGCTCGTTTACGTCAAGTGCGCCCTTCCCCTCCCAGCAGCTGAACGCATCGGTATATACGTTCACGGCAAAGGAGTCCTTTTTAAGAAACTCGTGTCCGTCAACGACATAGCTGTCGATATAGCCTGTACGGCAGTTCACGACCACCTGACCGTGTGCGGTCTCTATACGTATCACGCCGCGCTCGGGTGACATGGTCGGTGCGGGTCGCCGTTCTATAATGTCAAAGCGGATATCGAACCGTGTCATCGAGCAGGGCGGCAGCTCGTACTCGAATATCACACGCTTACACCAGTCCATATAGAAGTTGCCCGACTCCTTTGCCTGCTGTGAACGGAGCGGCTCTCCGTCCTTATACACTATCGGGTTCGAGAACTCCTTATGCCACATCTGACGAGGCAGTAGGAACTCAACGTCTATCGGCTGAGTATACGTGAACGGATGCGGATTATATACGAGGAGCGGCACGGTATCTCCGTCCGATATCCTCTCCTGACCTGCGGACAGTGCGAGGAAGTACTTCGCCTTCAGCTTATTCGCGATCTCGAGACCGTGCTCGAGCATACGTATGGTGTCCTCCTCGACCGGACTGATACACGAGCCGGGAAGTGCGTCATGGAACTCCGCGAACAGGAGGTCGCGCCAGGCATCGTCGAGCTTTTCCTTTTCGTAATCGCAAAGTCCGGCGACGGAAGCGTGAGACGCCATCTTTTCGACCATGACGAGGTCGTTCTCGAGACGTCTGTGGAGCTGCTTTATACGTATTATCGAGGTATAGCACCCCTCCATCAGGGTATTGAGTCCGCGCTCGACCACCGGCAGAGACTCACGGTCAACGGTCTTGAAATATTCGTCCGTTGTAGAGTGGAATATATCCGCGCCGTTCTTCTTCAGCTCCGCGATATTGTCAAGGTCTACACGTGACGGACCGCCTCCGTGATCGCCGACTCCCCAGAGGTACAGAGCGTTATCCTCACCGGAATGTTTCTCTATCCACCTCGGAAGCTCCTCGTTCACCTTTCCGAGTACCGAGTTATAGCCCTTATCGGAGCGATGGACGAGTATCTCCGACTCTCCGTCGTAGCCGCGCCAGAGGAAGTCCTCGCTGTCGAAGTCGTAGTTGCCGCGCCCCGGGCGGATATTGACGTAGTTTTTGTAGCCGCACAGCTCGAGCATCTGCACGAGACCCTGTGCGTGTCCGAACGAGTCGAAGTTGACCGCCGTCACGGGTACCTTACCGAAGCGGTCGTAGAAATACAGTCGTCCGCGAAGCACCTGACGGAATATCGACTCTCCCGAGGGGATATTACAGTCGGGCTGTAGGAACCAGCCGCCGACGATCTCCCAGCGTCCCTCTCCGACCTGTCTGCGTATCCTCTCGAACAGCTCCGGCTCATGCTCCTCCACCCATTCGTAAAGGAGCGATTCGTTATGGTTGAACACGAAGTCGGGGTATTCGTCAAGAAGCTCCGAGGCTGTTCGGAAGGTGGAGATCGCCTCGGCAAGTCCGGACTCCCACTGCCACAGCCACACAGGGTCGAGGTGCGCGTTACAGAACATATATGTTTTCATAGCTCTCTCCCATGCTTATGTATTATTTTATTTATTATGCCGTTATCTCTGGCATTCGCCCGGGTTTTCGGGGATACCGCCGTCACGAAGTATCTGCACTGCGGTCGCAGGTCCAAGCTCTCCCCAATTTCTGACTACCCAAACGACCTTATTATCGGGTGTCACCTCAACGAGCTGAGGTGTTCTTCCGTAGTTTCCTCTTGCACAGAGTATCGTATTTCCGTTTTCGAGACGTACACTGCTCTGCGTTCCGGCAAGGCGGTACTTCTCGGGCAGGTCGGATATCTTAAATTCCCATGCGGTCGAGCGGTCGGGGCGTACCTCACGGACGAGGTCTCCCTTTTCGTCATTGATGAGGGTATTACCGTTTTTCAGGCGTACAGCCGCCCACGGCTTACCGATATCGTAGCTCCACAGCTCGTTGAAGTCGCGGTCGAATTCGGTGACACGTCCGGGTGCGAGGTACGGCATGAGGTACGTTCCGTCTGCCGTCATGCGGAAGCGTCTGTTCTGCACGTGTACTCCGTTATCGCCCTCGTAGGGTATGACGCGCTCCGTTTCGATGTCGCCGGTCTTTTTATTGACGATCAGCATACGCGGTCTCGGAAGCTCGTTCACTACGAGGAGAACGTGGTCGAGTCCGAGGGGCTGGCAGGTATGTATCTCCGTTCCCTCGGGAGCATCCATACGCCAGACGATCTCCTTATGCGGAGTTACCTCGGCGACCCAGTGCATACGTGTGAACAGGATATTGCCGTTCGTCAGCATCCATATGTCGTCGTACTCCCAGCCCTTTCCGGTGCAGTACGTCCAGACTATCTTACCGCCGACGATCAGGTACATTCGGTTACAGCCCTCACCTATGTAGAGCATATCGTGACGTGCGAGACCCTCTTCGGGGAAGGCGAAGTCATGCTCCGCTTCGCTCATCCAGCCCTCTCTGTCGATCTCCTCCTCACTGCTTCCCCACTTCGGTATAGTAGGGTCGAGGAATCTTTCGATAGCCTTATCCATTACGTGCTTCATATAAAAGCCTACCTTTCTTATTATGATCTTATATTTTATCCTGTCTGCTTATATTTTATCATGTCTGCGGATTTTGGCGTTTTTATTGTTTTTTTCGTTCGATTATGCTATAATAGCTTCGCAAATCTGCCACTACTAAAGGAGAACTGTATGTCGCTTCCGGATATCTTTACAAATGACGGTCGATCTGCGACCTTTTCGTCATCATGCTGCTACAGTATGACCTCCTGTCACATACACAATCACAACGAGCTGCTGCTGCTCGTCTCCGGCAAGCTGCGTCTCGAGAACGATCTTGAGGTAGTCACGGTGGATGCGCCGGCTGCGATACTTCACAACAGCTACACTCTGCACCGTGCCGAGCTTCTCGAGGGTCAATACGAGCGTTACGTCATAAATTTCGACGACGGCACGCTCGACACGATACCCACCATGAAGGAAACGGTCAGCTTTTTCAAGAACGCGAACATGACGGTCATACGACTGACCCCCGATATGCTTCGCACCCTATGCGGCTATGCGGAGCGGTATACTGCGATGTCCGAGGAGGACGGCAGCTTCGCTACGCTGACCTGTCTGATGCTCTACGAGCTCTCACGCTTCCGCTCGGACGAGAACACCACAGGCATACGCGCCGAGATATCGTACATAAACGATGTCATGTTCTATATAACAAAGCATTACGGTGAGTCCTTCACGCTCGATGAGCTTGCTGCAAGATCCTACGTAAGTCGTGCCAAGCTCGTTTCGGATTTCAGAAGCACGATGGGAATGACGGTGAAGCAATACACCACGCTCGTTCGAATGAATGTGGCTCGTGGGATGATCCTCGAGGGGACGTCCGTCACCGACACGGCGCACGTCTGCGGCTACACGAACATCGGGAATTTCATTGCGACGTTCAAGAGATACTTCGGCGACAGTCCCGTCCGCTACCGTCAGTCGGCTGAGTCGACAGGCGGTCATCGGCGTGCTTGAAGCTGAAATTTATAGATATCCCACGAGGGTGACGGTCGGCTGTAGTCGGCTAAATCGGCTGAGCCGACAGGCGGTCATCGGCGTACTTGAAGCTGAAATTTATAGATATCCCACGAGGGTGACGGTCGGCTGTAGTCGGC
>CAYSKU010000031.1:6821-15528 GCA_964431775.1 uncultured Ruminococcus sp.
TAAATCGGCTGAGGCTACATACAGTCATCGGCGTACTTGAAGCCGCAAAATTTCGTTCACCCATTATCGCTTTTAATTATACCATATTCGTGACGTATGGGATGTCCGAATCGACTATTTTTATCTCACGTTTCTGTCAAAAACGACTAAACCGTGCGATATGATATATATCGAGGCTTGACTTGCGTTTTTTTATGTGATAAAATGCAGAAAAAGTTTTCTACTTAAAAGGAGAACCGACATGAGCTACGAACAGTATATGCCCTACACACCGGCAGAGGATCGTTATCGCAAGATGCCGTACCGCAGATGCGGAAGGAGCGGTCTCAAGCTCCCTGCGATCTCTCTCGGTCTCTGGCACAACTTCGGTGATATCACTCCGTTCGGAACACAGCAGAAGATACTCCGCACGGCGTTCGACAACGGTATCACCCACTTCGACCTTGCCAACAACTACGGTCCGCCCTACGGTGAGGCTGAACGCAACTTCGGCGAACACATGAAGCGTGACTGGCACACCTACCGTGACGAGCTGGTGATCTCGACCAAGGCAGGCTTCGATATGTGGAAGGGACCCTACGGAAACGACGGCTCGAGAAAGTACCTCATCGCAAGCATAGATCAGTCTCTGAAGCGTATGAATCTCGACTATGTTGACATATTCTACCACCACAGACCGGATGACGGAACTCCCATCGAGGAGACCATGGGTGCGCTCTACGACATCGTAAAGAGCGGCAAGGCACTCTATGCGGGCATATCGAACTACGACCCGAGACAGGCTAAGCGCGCCATCGAGTGCATGAAGGATATGGGAATGCACCTGCTCATCCATCAGCCGAACTACAATATGTTCAACCGCAGCATCGAGCACGGTCTGACAGATGTTCTCGCCGAGGAGGGTGTCGGTATCATGGCGTTCGGTCCTCTTGCCGGCGGCAGACTCTCGGGACGTTATCTGAACGGTATTCCCGAGGATTCACGTGCTATCCACGATCCGCGCTTCCTTCGTGCCTCCGACATAAACGAGGGTCTTATGAAGACCGTTCGTGCGCTGAACGCAGTTGCCGAAAGACGCGGTCAGACTCTCGCACAGCTCGCGCTCGTCTGGGTGCTTCGCGACCCGACAGTTACCTCCGCGCTCATCGGTGCCTCCAAGCCCGAGCAGGTCACGGAGAACGTCAAGGCTCTCGAAAACATGGAGCTTTCCGAGGAAGAGCTTCGTGAGATCGACGAGATACTCGCAAACAGATAAAGCATAAAGTATGAATGAGGTATAAAATGGAAAAGAGATATGTTATCGCATCTCCGTCCTCCAACACCTCGATAGCTGTCAGCCTGTCCGACCTTGGCGGGCTGACTTACTTTGCGGTACAGGACGGAATAACTCTGATCGAAAGCTCCGCTATGGGTATCACCACGAGTGTGGGTGACTTTACGAGCGGTCTCACGTTCGTTTCGGAGACAGACCGCACCATAAACGAGGAATATCCGATGCTCTCCGGCAAGCGCAAGCTCTACAAGAACCACTGCTCTGAAAAGACGCTTCGCTTTACAAAGGACGGCGCGTATCTCGACCTGATCGTTCGTGCGTATGACGACGGTATCGCGTTCAGATACGTCATCACGACAGACGAGCCGCAGTCTATGGTGGTCGAGCCGAACGCGGAGAAAACGGCGTTCACTCTGCCGGACGGTGCGGATATCTGGCATATGCCGCGCTACGGACGTGACTTCATGTACGAGGACAACTATCAGCACGCAAGGATAGGTGAGGTCGAGGACGGCATACAGCCTACTCTCCCGATGCTCTTTGAAAAGTGCGGACGGTACGGTCTCATAATGGAGGCAGATCGTCACGGAAGCTACACAGGCTCTCTCCTCCGTCTTGTAAACGGACACACGATGCAGCTCATATTCGACCTCGTGCAGACCGAGCCTGTTCAGACCTCCACGCCGTTCTGCTCTCCGTGGAGGACGGTCATCATGGGTACGTCTGCGGACATTTTACAGAACACGATGGTCGAGAACCTTAGTCCGGCACCGGATCCGACCTACGAATTCGACAAATGGGTCGAGCCGGGACTGTCGAGCTGGTCATGGGTCAGCTACTACGGCGGTCAGGAGGATCCCGACATACACAAGAAGTTCATCGATCTTGCCGCCGACATGGGCTGGAAGTACTACATTCTTGACGAGCGTTGGCAGCCCGAATGCAAGGGCAAGCCCGGTATCCGCTACGAGGGTATGCGTGACTGGTTCGGTGACGTAAAGGCTCACGCCGACAGTCGCGGAGTCAAGCTGATCGCATGGGTAAACAAGACGGACGTTGCGACACGTGAGGAGCGTATAGCGCGCTTCGAGGAATGGTCGAGGGTCGGTATCGTCGGTATAAAGGTAGACTTTTTCTTCAACGATTCGCAGGAGATGCTACAGCTCTACGACGACATATATCGTGATGCGGCACACTACAGGCTGCTCGTCAATGCTCACGGCTCGAACCCTCCGTCCGGTGAGCTTCGCACGTGGCCGAACGCCATTGCGAGAGAGGCTATACGCGGTCAGGAGCAGGGCGGCATAACCTGTGAGCAGTACACGCTCATTCCCTTCCTGCGCTCCGCGCTCGGCACTGCGGATGTTACCGAGCAGCTCTATTCACGTGACACAAGAAAGACCTCGATGGGCTTCCAGATAGCTCTGTCCGTGCTTATCGAGAACGGTATCCATTCCATGGGAAGCAAGCCGGAGGAATACTACAGTGTTCCCGCTGCCGTAAGTCTTTACAAAAACTTCCCCGAGAGCTGGGACGAGCTTGCAGTCATCGATGCGGAGGTCGGAACACGTGTTAACATAGCACGCAGAGCCGGAGAGGCGTGGTTCGTCGGCGGTATCAGCGTTGACGAGCATACGTTCTCTTACCGCCCGACGTTCCTTGAAGAGGGCAAGAAGTATACAGCTGTAGTTTACAGTGAGACACCGAACGAGCGTCAGTCGCTCGAGATGCACGTCATAAATGACGTTACCTCCGAGACCGAGCTTTCCGTAAGCGTACAGCGTGGCGGTGGCTACGTCATCCGTCTTTCGGTCGCCTGAGCCGGCGGTCTGAGAACGCAAGCATAAATCGGCGTTCGTGAAGCTTTGGCTGCACGACATCACACGACAATATCATTTGTGCCGAGGTGCCTGAGCCTGCGGTCTGAGACCGCAAGCATAAATCGGCGTTCGTGAAGCTTGAGCTGAACGACATCACACGACAATATCATTTGTAATGATATGTCTGTCTATTGACGTTTCGTTTTGTGCAAACTGCACGTAATACAAAAAGTAAGGGAGCGCGTCGGCGTTCCCTTACTTTTTATTACCTTCTTACGTCTCGTGCTTCACACGCGGTACTTACGGAGCAGGTCGAGCATTCCTCGGTCTACCTTCATGCCGCAGATATCCTCGTACACTGTTCCGGGTCTGCCATGCTCGACTATGCCGAACGCTCCCTTGAAATTCCACATAGAATAGCCCCAGCCGAATTCCGTGAACACCGACAGAACGTCCTCGAGCCAACGAAGTGCAAGCTCGTTCGGCAGCTTATTATAGCACCCGAATTCACCGATATGTATCGGAACTCCCTTTTTCTGCACCTCACGCCACGGCGCGTAGTATCGGCGCAGTCTCTCGCGACATTCCTCGCCGCCCGAATATTCGGGTACTACCCAATCGAATTCACCGCGCACCCACTCCGCCTTATAGTGCGTGAGCATGAACGGCTCGTAGCCTCGTCCGCTGTGAATGACGTTCTTCGAGCCGAGGTCGGCAAGCTCCGGCAGAGCCGAGCCTCCGCAGTCAAAGCCGTCTATGACGATCTGTCTGTCGGGATCGACCTCACGTATCGCATCGATGGTCCGACGAATCACCCTCTCGTGATCGTCTCTCGTACACGGATGTGTCGGTGGTATGCTTGCAGGCTCGTTCACAAGGTCAAAGCTGAGCTTCGAGGAGGGGATCCCCTTATATCTCTCCGCAAAGCTGTGCCACATGAACGCAAAGCCCTCCTGCGCCTCACTGTCACGCCACAGGTTATGCCTTTCCCTCTCGGGCCAGTTGACGCAGTAGCCAGGAACTCGATGGATATTCAGCGAAACGTGCAGTCCTCGTGAGTTACACGCCTCTATATATCTGTCGAGGTACGAGAGGATACGCTCGTCAAGGTGAAAATAATCAAAGTCGTGTGTCCAGAAGTGGTAGTCGGTCGGGATACGAACGAAATTAAAGCCTTCGTTTGCGATAAAGTCGAGCTCGACGGTATCGGGTTCCTTCGGTTCGGTCTCCCATTCGCTCTTTGCGTACATCCACAAAAAATTGAAGCCGTAGTATGGCATAGTCGATTCCTTTCATATTTGATTTTGTGTCCGAATGTATATGTGACTATTATACAGAAAAACGTGCAGCTCTGCAAGAGGTATGGACAAAAAAGCGGAAAACTCAGGCGTTTTCTTTCTTTTTTCTCTACGTGCGATCTGAATAAGACGACAAATCTGTAGACAGATCTGCACGTATCATATTGTCGTGGGATCGCTCTCAATGTCAACTGAAAGTACGCCGATGATTGTCCGGCGGCTCAGCCGCCCCGATAACTGCCTGTCGCCTCAGGCGACCTCAGCCGCCTTGACAAGGGGAGACGGAGGGAGTATAATATGATCGTTCTTACAGAACGTGCGTTATTGTTTTGTGCTATACGAACAGGAGGATATGTCTGCTTATCACTATAAAAAGATGGAACAGCTCGGATCATGAAGCTGTACTCACTGCTCGCTTCGGACTTTGCTCGCTCGAAATAACGTACAACGGCATATAATTTCGAAAAAGGGGGAAACGTAAATGGCAGACGCCATAGTTTATACGTCAAAAACAGGCTACACGAAGCAATACGCGGATATGCTCGGTGCGGAGCTTTCTCTGCCCGTCTGCTCCGTAAAGGAGGCGCGGACGCGACTGTCAAAGGGCGACACTGTCATATACCTCGGTTGGATATGTGCAAGCCGTATAAAGGGCTACGCAGAAGTCGCACGCCGCTTCAAGGTCTGTATCGTCTGCGGCGTCGGACTGTGCGACACCGGAACGATGCTCGATGAGGTGCGGCGTGCCACCTCAGTCCCGACAGACATACCGCTGTTCACCCTACAGGGCGGCTTCGACAGAACTCGTCTGCACGGAGTGAGCAGGCTCGTTATCGCCGCACTGACAAAGGGGCTGTCCGATCAGAAGACACGCTCGGCGGCGGACGAGCGTATGCTCGAGCTGCTGACCTCCGACGCGGTGTACGTCAGTCGCGACAAGCTACAGGGGGTCATAGACAGGTACAGGACACTGTGATGCAATGTAGGCTCACGACAGAATAGGTGCTGTTTGAAAAATAAGGAGATATGTACAGGAGCGAGAGATCTTTGTGATAGACGAAGAATTTTTCCGCAGGAATACACCCGTATTTCAAGGGAAAATTCTGAAGTATAGCGCAAAAAGCTCCGCTATCTGTGCGTATTGACTTTTTTCAAACACGCCCTATATACTTATGTCCGACGAGCCGCCGTCGGCATTTTTTATGAGCGGCTCTACCTTTTTTAACAGTGCCGTCACCTGCTCGGGACACCTTCCGATGTAAAGCTCGGGGCGAAGAAGCTCCGCAAGCTCCTCTGTCGTCAGACCGAACTCCTCCTCAGCCGCCAGACGTGAGAGAAGATCGCACTCCTCACCGTTCTTCATTTTCGCTGTAGCCTCCATGGAGCAGCGTCTGATGATCTCATGAACCCTCTGACGGTCGCCGCCGCGCTTGACAGCCTCCATCATAAGGTTCTCTGTCGCGATGAACGGAAGATACTCGGAAACGGAACGCTCTATTATCCGCTCGTTCACGTGAAGTCCGTCCGTGACGTTCTGCGAAAGACGAAGTATCGCATCGGCACAGAGGAAGCCCTCGGGCAGTGAGATACGGCGGTTCGCGGAGTCGTCGAGCGTTCGCTCGAACCACTGGACGGAGGCGGTCATCGGTGCGTTCATCGCATCTGCCATAAGATAGCGCGACAGTGAGCATATGCGTTCGCTACGCATGGGGTTTCGCTTGTACGCCATAGCGGAGGAACCGATCTGCTCCTTCTCAAAGGGTTCCTCGACCTGTCTGTCGTGCTGTAGCAGACGTATGTCGTTCGCCATACGATAGCAGCTCTGCGCCACGGAGGAAAGTGCGTTCAGTATACGACTATCGACCTTTCGGGGATAGGTCTGTCCGCAGACGTCAAAGCATTCGTCAAAGCCGAATTCCGCGGCGATAAGACGGTTCATCTCGTCTATCCTTGCGGTATCGCCCTCAAACAGCTCAACGAAGCTCGCCTCCGTTCCGGTCGTTCCGCGACAGCCGAGGAACTTTATGTTCTTTATCGCAAAGTCAAGCTCCTCGAGGTCGGAGAGAAAGTCCTGCATCCAGAGGGTCGCACGCTTTCCGACCGTGACGAGCTGTGCCGGCTGGTAATGCGTATAGCCGAGGGTCGGGAGAGACTTATATCTGTCCGCGAACGCGGCAAGGTTCGCTATCACTCCGAGAAGCTCCGAGCGCAGGTACAAAAGTGCATCACGATATATCAGCAGATCGACGTTATCGGTAACGTAGCAGCTCGTCGCGCCAAGGTGTATTATCCCTGCCGCAGACGGCGCGACCTGTCCGTAGGCGTAGACGTGCGCCATGACGTCGTGTCGTACTTCCCTTTCGCGGCGGTCAACGCATTCGTAATCTATATCCGTAACGTGCGCCTCAAGCTCTTTTACCTGCTCAGGTGCTATCGGAAGACCGAGGGTCATCTCCGCACGTGCAAGCGCGACCCAAAGTCGCCGCCATGTCGTATAGCGTGTGTCTGCCGAAAACAGCTTCAGCATATATTCGGAGGCGTAGCGTGACGACAAGGGTGAATCGTATCTGTCGGTCATTTTCGTCCTCCTATCGAATGATGATGCTGTCGCGCTTCGCGCCTACGGAGACATACTTGATCGGACAGCCGATGGAGCGTTCTATAAAGAGGACGTATTCACGTGCCGCCTCGGGCAGCTCGTCCCAGCTTCTGATCTCCGATATGTCGCAGCACCAGCCGTCGAAATATTCGATCACGGGAGTGGCGTGCTTTAATGCGCCGGGGAACGGGAAACGGTCGGTCTGCTCACCGTTTAGTATGTAGTGGGTACATACCGGGATCCTTTCCATGTAGCTGAGTACGTCGAGCTTCGTGAGCGCGATAGACGTTGCCGCCTGCACCTCGACTCCGTAGCGTGTCGCGACTATGTCGATCGGACCTACGCGGCGCGGTCTGCCGGTCTTTGCACCGTATTCGAGACCGTTACGGCGAAGCTCCTCCGCTTCTTCACCGAACATCTCACAGACGAACGGTCCTTCGCCGACACAGGTAGAGTACGCCTTTACTACACCGACGATGTCGTCGATACGCGCACCGGGCAGACCCGAGCCTATCGGAGCGTATGCGGCGGTCGTATTCGAGGAGGTCGTATAGGGGTAGATACCGTAATCGAGGTCACGGAGAGAGCCGAGCTGTGCTTCGAAAAGTATGCTACGTCCCTCCTTCTGCGCTTCTCTGAGGTACGCGCCCGTATCGCAGATATAGGGCTTCAGCTTTTCGCAGTAGTCGTTCACCCATCCGTCGAGCCGCTCCTCCGTATACGGCTCTGCGCCGTAGACCTTCGTGAGCGTGAGGTTCTTCCATTCCATAAGGTCGGCGAGGTGAGACTTCAGCTCCTCGGGATAGAAAAGCTCTCCGGCAAGGATGGTCTTTTTCTGATATTTATCGGAGTAGAAGGGTGCTATTCCCTGCTTTGTCGAGCCGTACTTTTTGTCGGCAAGACGAAGCTCCTCGAGCTCATCGAGGTCTCTGTGCCACGGAAGCAGGAGAGAGGCACGGTCACTGATCTTAAGATTCTCGGGAGTGAGAGCGACACCCTTCGAAATGACCTCCTGCATCTCTGTCAGGAGATTTTCGGGGTCTACGGCGACGCCGTTTCCAAGGATGTTGACCACACCGTCCCGAAATATGCCGGAGGGGAGCAGATGGAGCGCAAATTTTCCCTTTTCGTTGATGACGGTGTGTCCGGCGTTACCGCCTCCCTGAAAGCGAACGACTATATCATAGTTCTCGGTCAGAAGATCGACCATACGTCCCTTTCCCTCGTCGCCCCAGTTTATACCTACTATTGCACAGTTTGCCATGATAATACCTCCGTTACAGCTTATCGGACGTGACAGCGCGGCTGTCATGTACCATTCGATCTTCACAAAAAGAGATAAAAAGAGACAGATACCCCGAAGACGGCACTTGACATGGTCATGCCTTTTTTTACCTAATTATTTTACACCGTTTTCGATAATTTGTCAACCACCGACAGGTGCGGCAAAAAACAAAATATCCGTCTGTGCCGCCGTTTACTTTGTCGGAAATGCCATCCCTCGGTTTTTTGTCCGGTTTTCGAAAGATTTTTTCAAAAAAGTCTTGCAAAAGCGAAACGGATGTGCTATAATACAAAAGCACGGTCGGATAGGCGGTGCGATACGGAGAGATATCGAAGTGGTCATAACGGGGCTGACTCGAAATCCGTTTGGGCGCAAGCCTACGAGGGTTCGAATCCCTCTCTCTCCGGAGCACTGGGTCGGTAGTTTTTGCTA
>CAYSKU010000032.1:0-15490 GCA_964431775.1 uncultured Ruminococcus sp.
TACATGATAAGGTTAAGTAATAGCGGAAGAAAAAAGCACAGAAGCAGTGCCGTTTTATCGGGGGAGAGCCTTGAGTCCTTCTTCACGCAGACATTTTCTACCATAGTCAGGAGTTCTCCTCGGCATTTGCGCTGTGTATACGTTTGAGTGCGTGTTCGAGCTTTTCACGCGGCAGGGTCATGTCACGTCCGCAGCCCTCACAGACTATGCGGATGTCACTGCCGACACGAAGCACCTTGAAGCGGAGTGAGCCGCACGGGTGCTTTTTCTTGAGCTCCACCACGTCACCGACCGATATCTTCGGAATATTCATAGGGCTCGATGACTCGGGAAGACTGTCCCCGAGACTCCTTTCAAAAAACGTTACCTTTGGTAAGATAATTATAGCATGAAAACGTCGTTTTGTAAACGGGTTCCGAGACGAAAAAACGGGAGCATAAGCCGAAAAACGTCCCGACCGTTTTTGGAATGGTCGGGACGTTGGAGAGCGATATACGTATTATAATAAATGAAGACTTTTTTGTGCCTTACTTGCTCTTATCCTCGAGCGAGGTCGAAGCACGGACGGTGATGGTGCGGTCGTAGCACTCGAACATACCGTTTACCGCCTTCGCATCGGGCTTCTTCGTAAAGAGGCTGACTATCGGAACGATCACGAGACCGACACCCATAGAAAGCACGCCTGCGTTTATCGGGGAGGAGAAGAACGAGTTGATGAAGGGGACACCTGCGAACGTGCAGATCATGTTCGCGAGCATTATACCGACACCTGTAACGAAGCAGACCACAACGGAAGCCTTGGTGACCTTCTTCGAGTACAGACCGTAGAGGAACGGCGCGAGGAACGCACCTGCAAGCGCACCCCACGAGATACCCATGAGCTGTGCGATGAACGTCACCTGAGACTTTGCCTGGAGTATCGCGATAGCGGCAGAGATGATGATGAAGAATACGATCAGGACGCGGATGCAGAGCATCTTCTTCTTCTCGTCCACAGACCTTTTCGAGAGGGGAACTATCATGTCAAGGGTCAGAGTGGAGGACGAGGTCAGAACGAGGGAGGAGAGGGTAGACATGGATGCGGAGAGAACGAGGATGATGACTATCGCAACGATGATGTCCGGAAGTCCCGAGAGCATTTCGGGAACTATCGAGTCGTAGACGGGAGTACCGGAGGAGCTGTATTCGATGGAATCGGCGTACAGTCTGCCGAAGCCGCCGAGAAAGTAGCAGCCGCCGGCAACGATCACTGCAAATAGGGTGGAGATTATCGTACCCTTGGAGATCGCATCCTCGTTCTTTATGGCGTAGAACTTACCGACCATCTGCGGAAGACCCCATGTACCGAGGGAGGTGAGTATGACGACACCGAAAAGCTCGAGAGGCTTCGGTCCGAGGAACGAAACGAACGCACCGTTCAGTGCGGTGTTAGTCTCGGCTTCGATACCGGAGAGGGTAGAAATAGCCGCAGAGAAGCCGCCGTTTGAATGAAGCACAGCCGCGATAACGGCAACGATACCGAACAGCATTATGATACCCTGTATGAAGTCGTTGACAGCCGTTGCCATGTAGCCGCCGGCTATGACGTAGATACCGGTGAGAACGCTCATGATGATGACACACCATGCGTAGTCGATACCGAATGCGGATTCGAACAGACGGGAGAGACCGTTGTAGAGAGAGGCGGTGTAGGGAATAAGGAAGATAAAGACTATCGCGGAGGCTGCCAGCTTGAGTGCGTTCGAGTTGAAACGCTGACCGAAGAACTCGGGCATCGTGCGCGCTTCGAGCTTCTGAGTCATGAGACGTGTACGTCTGCCGAGGATGACCCACGCGAGCAGAGAGCCGATGAAGGCGTTTCCGAGACCTATCCATGTAGCGGATACGCCGTACTTCCAACCGAACTGACCTGCGTAGCCGATAAAGATGACTGCGGAGAAGTAGGACGTACCGTATGCGAAGGCGGTGAGCCACGGACCTACACTTCGTCCGCCGAGGACGAAGCCGTGAACGTCGGTGCTGCTCTTGCGGCAGAGGAAGCCGACCGTGATCATCACGGCAAAGAAGAGGATCAGAAAAGCGATCTTGATAAACATGGTGCTGCTCCTTTTTTGGGGGGTAGATAAAATAATAAATGCTGCAACGTCGTGATTTGACGTGCAGCATTTTTTGACAGGATCTATTTGAACCGTAAGCCCGCTTTATTCATTGCATCACAAATCACTATTACCTTCATAACGTAAAGTAATAGTAATAATACTCGTATGCGAATGCGAAAACGTGCTTCGTCATGTTCGTTGTACTCCCCATGTTTGATGTTGTGGTAGATTATAGCACTGTGATAGGGCATTGTCAAGAGGTTTTATGAATTTTTTTCGAAAAAAATGTGCTGCTATCCGTAAAGTACGTATATTTATCCATCCCTCACCTGAGGTTCTCCGACAGCCATATCGATACACGCGACTGGATCCTGTCGGCACACTCCTCGACCGTGCCGTGACCGGCAAAGAGCGCGGAGGTCTCCTCGTCTATTATGGCGTTGACTGCCTCCGGTGTGCTGTCGAGCAGCGGATATCCGGCACGGTCGAGGAAGGAAACTAACTTTTCCCCATCCTCCTCCGTGAAGCGGACGATCATTCCGGGCTCACTGAGTGACGACTCGTCAAGAGGTGCGGACGGATCGCGTTCCGAGAGGGAGTAGGCACCGTCAAAGTAGTGGATGATATCGTAGTCGGCAAGATAGTCCATAAGACCCTCGAGCTGAGGCTTCAGTGAGTACAGCTCGACACCAATTAGAGGTCGATCGGGTGCGCCGCATTCGGTAAAGAAGCTCTTTATCAGCTCGAAGCAGAGGTCTGGAGCATCGGAGAACGTTGTTATAACGAAGCATTCTGTCGGTCTGATCTGCGTTCCGGATGTGCCGTTCGTCGCAAGACCTATCGGGACGTAATCGTGTGTGCCGAACAGACATATCGGCTCGAATAACGCCTCCGCACCCCACATGGAGAAGAATTCAAGTGCCAGTCTTCCCGAGGCACGCTCATGATATCGCTCGGCAGCAGAGAGCTTCAGGTAATTCGAGCTGCTCCTTGCTTCACGTGCATCCTGCGGCAGAGTCATAACGTAGCTCAGATACCGCTTGAACGTGTCCGAATCGAAGGAGCAGACGGCGTTGTCCATGTCGATGAACATCCCGTACCCGTTGCAAAGGAACTGGTAATCGGAGGACTCTCTCGTTGCAAGTGACATTCTCTCAACGTCCTCGGGGAGAGACTCGAGAAAGTCGAGCATCTCATCTATCGTCCATGACTCAAGCTCAACATACTCTCCGAGCATCTCACGGGTCGAAACGATAGTTCGGAACGTGAACTGACGGCATATACCCCACATACCG
Organism: uncultured Ruminococcus sp.; assembly: GCA_964431775.1. Lineage (GTDB taxonomy): Bacteria > Bacillota > Clostridia > Oscillospirales > CAG-272 > UMGS1696. The sequence goes on from CAYSKU010000032.1 coordinate 3,395, forward strand.
CCGTCTCCGTCGTCGAAGCTGCGCTTGATACAGCCGAACAACGTATCAGAGTTTATCGTGTCATCCGAGGCGAGGTAGGGGACAAGGTCTACATAGAGCTTGTTTTTGATGAGCTGCAAAAGCTCCGTATCCTTTGACTGACCTATAACTATGTCGGGACTGCATATTCCGTTTACGATATCGAACGCCAGCTGCTCGTGTGCCGTTGATTTATCGTCGGGTGTAGAGTATATACTGTAGTCCTTCGTCTCGATACGTATGCTCTTGTTCTGCCTTTGAAAGACTGCGAGCTTGTCCGCGATATCTATGGGTAACGCCTCCGCATACGCAACGGTGATCGTCTGTATCGAGGCATCGTCAAGACTCGAGGGACTGTACATATACGGTGTAAGTCCGGAGTACTCACCACTGCCGGTCGCGGCGAACATAAAGTTTTCACCGAACGCGGCGACCGGATACGCGGAGCTTTCGGTCTGCATTGCCTTTGTCGTGTCAGCGTTCAGTATACCGGACTCGGAGAGCTTCATGACAGGCTCCTTCGTGAGACCGCCGTTTTCGTTAAAGGAAGCACCCCACACAAAGGAGGAGTCGGCAAAATACAGCTCGTACCTATCGTCATTTCCGAGGGCGCAGAGAAGTGTCCGTGTACCCTCCGTGAGAGGGTACGGCTTTGAGTATCGTCCGCTTTCGTCAAGTATCGCGAGACCGACCTCGTTTCCGAAGAAGGAGCATATTCCGACCGTACCGTTACGAAGACTTACCATCGACATGATATAGTTCTCCGGCTCGAGGTCGAAAAGCACTGTCATATCGGAACGCAAGCAAACGAGCCTTGTCTGTCCGGCAATGTAGATGTTGTCGTTCTTGTCCACGCAAACGCATGATGGCATATCGTAGCTGTTGAAATATTCCGACAGCTCGATGCTGACCGCAGTGTCCGAAAGAGCCGTGTCTGAGTCATTTTGGTAAATGGTGGAATTCAGGTGATACTCATAGGAAGCATCGGTCCGGTCGTAAAGATACGTTATGTAATAGACGCGCTCCTCCGAGAAGACCCCCGATACTATCCGAGTGTTGTCGGGAAGCGTTAGGTCGAGCGTGGCTGTGACAGTACCATCGGAGGCGAAGCTGTAGAAGCTGCCGTGGGTACGTCTGACACTTTTACCATCGATATCGAGCGTTTCGCCGCTCTGTGCGTAGACGGTGACGGTGTCCGAGTCGGTGTCGTACCTTGGCGTAAGCTCACGTACCATGTAGCAGTCATCGGGCAGGGGATATTCCGTCTCAACGTACCGTTTTTCCATCTGCTCCGTCTCCGCGCCGACAGCTCCGTCATCGTCTGAGCTGTTGCAGGAAACAAACGAAAAAACGATCGCGCCGAGAGTCACGAGCACGAAAAACGAAAGAAGCCTCTTGAGCGACCTTTGCATATTTTATGTATTCTCCTCTCTGTGGTGTTGTTTGTTGGAATTTGAATAGACCACGAGAAACGCCACTGCTGTTTCAAGCAAAATGGCGTTTCCCGTGCTTTTATTTATGAGTGTTCATAAAATACGGTGCATAGATCTATTTGGCTGTTTTGTGTTAGTTTATATTGTAGCCGATCGATGTGACCGAAGAGGAAAAACCGCATATGTTTTCGTAAAGACCTGTAGAATGATGGATATATTCTGCGTGTTCTCCATTTCTTCCGCTCAGACCGCAACTGCCGCATGACAGATACGTATAATAATATACGGTCGAAAGATAGCAATCATCATGTCGATTACATTTGGTATAGACGTTCGATTCATCGGATCGTGAACCGTAACATGTTGCAGAGCATTCGTTCCCGCAACGAGGGCATTCACTATTAGCGGCATAGACGGAAAAGGCTATGGCTGCTACGATTAAAATGCCAGATAAAATTCCGCATAATCTCTTTTTCATAACTTTTCTCCTATCATGACTTGCACGTATTTTTATAACACTATAAATAACTGTTTGATATTTATGTAACGAGTGTTGCGCGACCACTCAGATACATCATGAGTTACGGAAGCTACGGACAGGTCTTGGTTTTCGAATTCGAATCCGATTCACTTCCGTCAGCACCGTAAGCGGTGACTTCCACTTCGGCTTTATATGTTTTTCCACTCTCGGCATCAAAGTTAAGAGAAATTGACAGGGTACGTGTGGATGAATCGCTTGCGCTGTCAACCTCTACCCAACGGCTTCCGACCTTTTCATATACCGTTAACGTTCCTTCGAGCGAAGTGGTAACACCTTTTATTCTGGAAATTGATGCCGTTGCCAGTCCGCCTGTATCGTAGAAGGACAGGTTAACGGTGATACCGCTCATATACTCCCAACACGGCGATACCGTATCGCCGTTGTCGATGTTGAGCGCGGATACATTCAACACATCATTGATGTCAGCATTATAGCGGCGAGAAATAACGATACAGATTTTTTCATGTGAGTGCTTCTCCGTTTTCTGTTGAATAGCTAAAGATTCGAATGGCTTGCATTTTTTAGACGGTGGATATATTTAGATCATTTTGATCACTCCCTTGTCGAGAATTAAATTTTGCCTGTCATATAATAAAACGAAATTTCGATGAAAAATCTCTCACCTAAAAGTGATTTTTTTGAGATTCTGTGTAATACACAAATTTTGTTGTCGAATTTTGTGGACAATACACAAGAAATATGATTCTTAAAAGTGCTATCTTGCCAAATCACTTTAATGTACGGTTTCGGCAATACTTATCAACTCGTCACAGCTCAAATTTCCGCTCAGAGTATAGACGTATTCGTTGTCGTGCCAAATAACTACAATGTCGGTTATTCCGTGCGTTTCCGATACTGTCACTATGCCCGAATATCCGTTTACTGTGATATCCGTCATTACGGTATCGTTATTTGATATCAGCGTGTCGTAGCTGTCAAGTAAATTTTGTTCGTATACGATCAGAAATTCTTCGCTTTCGTATTCGATGGTATACGTGTGTTCATTATTTTCTATTTCATATCTCGTGTATTCCTTTCCGAGAACAGGTTCTCTGTGTTCGGTCATCTTGTTGGGAACAATGACCTTGTCGGAACTTTCATATGCCACGAAAATGCTGTTTTCGTACCATTTTACTATTAGTTCGAATATTGTAACACGTACTGCTTCGATACCTATAGTTCCAACGAAACAAATTGAAATGACTGCTACTGCCGCTACCGCCGCACGCCCGAAATTCTCCTTTATCGAGTACAGCATACGTCTCTTTTCGGAGGTATCTGCGTTTATGATCCGTCTGAGGAGCTGTTTTTTCTTCTTTTCCGAAAGCTCCGCGGGGATGTCGGCGGCTCTTTCGTATATTTCGAGTTCCCTGTTTCCGGTATGCGGCAAAACGGAGCTTAACAGTGTATCCATTTCATCTGTTTCTGAGGTCTTCCTCATCCTTACTTCCTCCTATCATTTTACGTAGGTTCGCCTTTGCACGGCTCAAACGTGTGCTGACCGTGCTTTCCTTGATATTCAAGATCGCCGCAATTTCTTTTTCCTTCATTCCGTGATAAAATTTTAACATAATGACCTCTCTTTGCGATCCGGGGAGCATATTCACATATTTTTCGAGACGTTCGCTTATGTCTCGTTTTACGGTGATCTCCTCCGGAGTATCGCCGTCATACGGAATTTCGTATTCCTCGTTTTCTTTCGCTTCCTCGTCATTACAGGTCAGCGAAACAGCATTGTTTTTTCGCGATCTTTTTCGCAGCAGATCACGCGAAGTATTTTTAGCATATATAACGATCATCGATATGAGCTTTTCTCGGTCGAGTGACTTGAAGCCTTCGATATTTCGATATATCTTCAAAAATGTCTCCTGAACGACATCCTCCGCATCCTCCGGATCGACTAAAAAGCCGTATGCGATCTTGTATACGCGATCACTGTGTTCTTCAAATATATCTTTGAAAAATTCGTTATCCGATGGATCTGTATGTGCTGTCGATCTGAATTTAAGCTTAGACCCAAACGTGATGTACCCCCTCCCTTTGCACATATTCTACCTCCCTATATTATAACGATCCGCACACCAAAAATATCTCACATTTCTCGAAAAAATATTTTTTTGTAGGATCATACAATTTTTCCTGGTGCTGTTTGTGAATAATGTCGAGCATCTCTCCGGCGTTCACGTTATTTTGACAGATAGTTCACATATATTTACGATAACCTATTGACAACCTGAGATAAATGTGGTATCATAGCTTCAGGTTCAAAGCATAGCCCTGTATTTACAGGGGCATTTGAACGAGGAAGGCGTATAGCCTTTTACTTGAGTTCGAAACTTTGAAGTTCGAATAATAACGAGATATCAATAATAGACCGACAATTACAGTCGGTCAGGGAGGACGGAATGAGCTTTCGAATAATCGGAACGGGAAGTGCCGTGCCATCGCGGACGGTGGTGAACGATGAGCTGTCACAGCTGATGGATACGAACGATGAATGGATACGTACCAGAGTCGGAGTATCCCGGCGTCATATCGCAACGACCGAGAGTACGGCTGACCTTGCATTTGAGGCTGCCGAAAGGGCTCTTCGGGTCTGCGCTGTCTCCCCGACCTCACTCGATCTCATCATCACGGCAACGATAACCTCGGACGACATATGTCCGACTACTGCCGGTGCGGTGCAGGCACGTCTCGGCGCGACCTGTCCGGCGTTTGACATAAGCTCCGCTTGCAGTGGCTTTCTGTTCGCACTCGAAACGGCGGCAGGCTTCTTCGCACGCGGAGGTGTGAAAAGAGCGTTGATCATCGGTGCGGAGCGGATGAGCAAGCTCATCGACTGGCACGACAGAAGCACGGCGGTCATCTTCGGTGACGGTGCAGGTGCGGCGGTGCTTGAAGCAGGTGACTCGTACCTCTGCTCCGAGCTCTCAACGTGCGGCGGTGACGAGGTCATACGTATAACCTCATTTGACGGAGAAGCTCCGTTCGGTGGGGAACACGTATCGGGTAAGCCGACTATACATATGGAGGGGCAGGAGACGTTCAAGTTTGCGGTGAACGCATTCGTTAGACATATGCAGAACATGGCATCAAGGCTCGGTATCGATGTTTACGATATCGACCACATAGTTCCGCATCAGGCGAACGAGCGCATGATCCGTATGGCGGCACGCCGACTCAAGCTCCCCGAGGAGAGGTTCGTCATGAACATCGACCGATACGGCAATACGGCGGCGGCAAGTGTGCCGATAGCACTGGACGAGCTGCTTCGTTCGGGCAGGTGCAGGTCGGGAGAGCTTGTGGCACTGACTGCGTTCGGCGGCGGTCTGTCGAGCGGCGGCTGTATCCTGCGCCTGTGACCTGTCGGCGTGACAGCGTATCACGCGCAAAAAAAGAGCGATGTGTGGACTTTTTTTCAAAAAAAGCCACGCACTATATCAAAAAATATCAAAAATCTTTATTATTTCGGAGGGATCTATCATGATCATCGAAAAGCTTAAGAGCATTATCGCAGACCATTCCGGTGAGGATAGCGAGAACATTACTGTCGAGACTACCTTTGAAGAGCTTGGCGTTGACTCTCTCACTACAGTTGAAGTACTCATGGATATCGAGGACGAGTTCGGCGTGACCCTTGAGGCTTCCGAGGTCGGGAAGACTGTCGGAGACCTCGTTCGTGCGATAGAGGAGGCAAAAAAGTGATCCGCACGGTGCTTTGTGACCTGTGCGGCATACGGTATCCCATATTTCAGGGGGGAATGGCTCACATATCGGAGGCAGGGCTTGCCTCTGCCGTCTCGAACGCCGGAGGACTCGGTATCATTTCAGCGATGAGCCGTGACGGCGAGTACCTTCGTTCTCAGATACGACTTGTACGGAGCTTGACCGATGCACCGATCGGCGTGAACGTCATGCTGATGAGTCCGTTCGTTGACGAGGTCGCCTCGGTCATCGCCGAGGAGAGGGTCGAGGTCGTGACGACAGGTGCGGGAGACCCCTCCGCATACATCGAAAAATGGAAGTCTGCCGACTGTCGCGTGATCCCCGTGGTTGCCTCCTCCGCACTTGCAAGACGTATGGAACGCTTCGGCGCGGATGCCGTCATAGCGGAGGGCGGTGAGTCGGGAGGTCACATAGGTGAGCAGGCTACGATGCCGCTCGTTCCGCAGGTCGTTGATGCTGTCGATATCCCCGTGCTTGCGGCAGGAGGTATCGGTGACGGACGCGGTATCGCGGCGGCGTTCATGCTCGGCGCGGTCGGCGTTCAGCTCGGGACACGCTTCCTTGTCGCACGTGAATGTGCGGTGCATCCGCACTACAAGGAGCTTATCCTGAAGGCGACTGATACCTCTACGATAGTCACGGGTCGCCGTCTCGGTCACGCGGTGCGGAGCATAAAGACTCCGTATTCACGCGGCTACGCAAAAAGGGAGTACACGGACATCTCGAACGAGGAGCTTGAGGCTCTCGGAGTCGGTGCGCTCCGCCGTGCGGCAGTTGACGGCGACCTGCGAGAGGGCTGTTACCTTGCCGGACAGAGCGCGGGACTTATAAAAAAGGAGCAGACCGCACGTGAGATACTTGACGAGCTGGTCTCCGAGACCGAAAGGCTACTCTCGGAGGTCGCTGCCAAATATTGTCTGTAGGGTCGCTCTATCTTTCGAAAGGAAGCCGCAGTCTGCGGCAAACATAAACGATATATGTCTGAGATAGCATTTGTTTTTGCGGGACAGGGCGCACAGTACCCCGGTATGGGACGTAGCCTGTACGAGAGCTGTACCGCAGTAAGGGAGCTGTACGAGGTAGCGGAAGCGTACCGTTCCGGAACGGTCGCACAGTCCTTTTTCGGAACGGACGAGGAGCTGAAAAAGACCGTGAACACTCAGCCGTGCGTATTTCTTGCAGACCTTGCCGCCGCGATCGCACTTCGCGAGAACGGTATAGAGGCAGACCGTCTTGCAGGCTTTTCGCTCGGTGAGCTTGCCGCACTTTCGTTCGGAGGTGCGTTAACGTATTCCGATGCCTTTGAGATAGTGTGTCATAGAGCCGAGGCGATGGAGCGTGCTTCCTTAGCTATGCGTGACGAAGCGGCAATGGCGGCGGTCATGAAGCTTCGCGCAGAGGAGGTAGAGGGGCTGTGCCGCGATATCGCGGACGTTTACCCCGTGAACTACAATTCGCCGGAGCAGACCGTCATTTCGGGAACGAAGCACGGTATCGAGGAATTTTGTAAACGTGCGGTCGGTGTGCGTGTCGTGCCGATAGCGGTCAGCGGAGCGTTCCATACGCCGTTCATGCAGACGGCTTCCGACGAGCTTTACGCCGTTCTGTCACGCTATGAGGTGGCTCGACCGAGCCTTCCGGTCTACGCCGACATAAACGGTGAGGTCTACCCCACGGACATACGCTCCTGCCTTGCGGCACAGCTCGGGAGTCCTGTGAGGTGGCAGACGTGTGTTGAAAATATGCTACGTGACGGAGCGCGCACCTTCATCGAGTGCGGTGCGGGGAAGACCCTGTCGGGGCTTATCCGCCGCATTGCACGGAGCATGGGTGAGGACGTCACTATCCTCGCGGTGCAGGATGCGGAGTCTCTTTCGGAGACCGTTTCCGCACTGAGAGAAAGAGCATGAGCTATACGGAGGAGCGATATGAATATTTTTTGTGAGACTATGCTGTCGGGGCAGGTAGCCATAGTGACCGGTGCTTCACGCGGTATCGGACAGGCGACAGCGATCGCTCTTGCCTCTGCCGGAGCCGATGTTGCGATATTCGACCTATGCTCACTCGAGGAGGCGGCAGAGACTATGCACGCCGTAGCCGAGCTTGGAAGACGTGTTGTGTTTTACAGTTGTAATGTTGGACGATCGGAGGAGGTCGGAGCAAGCGTTGCGGAGGTCATCGCGGACTTTGGCAGGATAGATATACTTGTGAATAACGCCGGAATAAACCGTGACGGTCTGATATTGCAGCTCGGAGACGACAGCTTCACGGACGTTATCGACACGAACCTGCGCGGCACGTTCAACATGATGCGTGCGGTCGGTCGTCAGATGCTCCGTCAGCGGTGCGGACGTATATGCAATATCTCGTCTGTGGCAGGTCTTGTCGGAAACGCGGGACAGAGCAATTACGCGGCATCAAAGGCGGGGGTCATCGGACTTACAAAGTCCGTGGCTCTCGAGCTTGCAAGAAGAGGTATAACCGTGAACGCGGTCGCGCCCGGCTTTGTCGAGACCTCGATGACAAGCTCTCTCACCGGAAGTCCGCTTCTTTCACGTGTGCCGCTCGGACGTATGGCTCAGCCGGAGGAGGTCGCGGACATGATAGTCTTCCTCTGCTCTCCTGCCGCCTCGTATATAACAGGTGAGGTCATCCGCGTTGACGGCGGTATGGCTATGTAATTCATTAACGGAGATAATATGGAGCATAGAGTAGTTGTGACCGGTCTGGGGATAGTCTCCCCGATCGGCTCGAATATCGAGACATTTCGGAGGAGTCTCCTTGACGGTGTGTGCGGTATAGACCGTATCACGCGCTTTGATACCTCCGAATTCCAGGTCAAGCTTGCTGCGGAGGTCTCCGACTTTAACGCAGCAGACTATATGACAAAAATAGAGGTAAACAAGACCGACCGCTTCACGCAGTTCGGTATAGGTGCTGCCGTCCAGGCAGTCGCCGACAGCGGCATCATGGGAAATATCGACCCGTATCGCCTTGGGGTCTATTTCGGCTCGGGCATCGGCGGCTTCCACACGTTCACCTCGGAATATGACGTTCTGCTCGGCAGGGGAGCGCAGAGGGTATCGCCGCACTTCGTACCGAAGATGATATCGAACATAGCGGCAGGTCAGATAGCGATAAAATTCGGCGCGAGAGGGGAGTGCATCAGCGCGTCCACCGCCTGTGCGACCGGAACGACCTGCATCGGTGAAGCGTACCGTGCGATACGTCACGGCTACGCGGACGCGGTCATATCGGGCGGAGCGGAGGCATCGATAGAGCCTCTTGCGATCGCAGGCTTTACGAACTGTATGGCACTGAACCGCACGGACGACCCGAGCCGTGCCTCGATACCGTTTGACAGGGAGCGAGGGGGCTTCGTCATGGGTGAGGGCGCAGGTGCGCTCGTACTCGAGAGCTACGAACACGCGAAGCGGCGCGGAGCTAAGATATACGGTGAGGTCGTCGGCTACGGAAGCACCTGTGACGCGCATCACATAACCGCACCGGAGCCGTCCGGCGAGATCGCGGGATGTGCGATACGTCTGGCACTCGAGGAGGCGGGCTACAGCGGAGAGGAGCGGCTCTACATAAACGCGCACGGCACGGGAACACCGCTCAACGACACGACCGAGACACGTGCGATAAAGTACGCACTCGGTGAGGCGGCATACAGGGCGAAGGTCAGCTCGACAAAGTCGATGACGGGACATATGCTCGGTGCGGCAGGTGCGGCAGAGGCGGTAGCCTCCGTTATCACGCTCGAGAGCGGCATGATACCGCCGACCGTGAACTACAGAGTCCCCGACCCCGAATGCGATCTCGACATAACGCCGAACGAGGCGGTACGCTTCGAGCCGGAGCTTGCGCTGTCGATATCGCTCGGCTTTGGAGGACACGATGCGTGTATCGCGATACGCGGTCTGAGGGACTGAGGTGCAGCATGAACAAAACGGAGCTTATGAAGATACTGCCGCACCGTGATGCGATGCTTCTCGTAGATGAAGCGGAGCTTGTGGACGGTACGGCTCACGGACGTATAACGATACGTGGAGACGAATGGTTTTTGAGGGGACATTTTCCGTCACATCCGGTAGTCCCGGGGGTGATACTTTGTGAGATGCTCGCGCAGTCGGCGTGTGTCTGCCTGACGGACAGCCTTGCGGACGGTGTGCTTCCGTTTTTCTGCGGACTTGATAGGGTCAGGTTCAGACGGCAGGTAGTACCTGGGGACGTTCTCACGACCGAGTGTGTCATAGCGCGTGTGAAGGAGCCGTTCTACTTTGCAAGGGGGGTCGGACGTGTGGACGGAGAGGTCGCCGTTGAGGCTGAATTCTCGTTCATGCTCGACAAAAACAGATGAGAATGGATAAAAAGGGAGGAATATCGAGGATGAAGGGCGAGGTCGGCGTTAGGAGCTGCTCCGGCTGTCATCGGGAGACGGAGGAGGCGTTGCTCAGGCGAAACGGACACATATGTCCGAGCTGTGGACGATATTTCAGGCTGAACGCACGTGAACGCATCGCGCTCGTTGCGGATCGCGGAACGTTTCGTGAGCATGACGCCTCGATGGAGAGCAAAAATATCATAAGCTTTCCCGAATATGACGAAAAGCTGAAAAGGGCTGTCGAGGCGACAGGTGAGCGTGACGCAGTCGTGACGGGTCGAGCGAGGATAGAGGGGACGGCGACCGCGCTGTTCGTCATGGATCCGAATTTCATGATGGCGAGCATGGGGACGGTCGTTGGAGAGAAGATAACACGTCTTTTCGAGTACGCAGCGGAGAACCGCTTGCCGGTGGTGGGGTTCATCTGCTCGGGAGGTGCGCGTATGCAGGAGGGGGTGCTTTCTCTCATGCAGATGGCGAAGGTAAGTGCGGCGGTACGCCGGCACAATGATGCCGGACTGTTCTATCTGCCGATACTGACCGACCCGACGACTGGTGGAGTTACCGCAAGCTACGCGATGGAGGGTGACGTTATTGCCGCCGAGCCCGGTGCATTGATAGGCTTTGCCGGACAGCGGGTCATCGAGCAGACGACCGGCGAACGTCTGCCGGAGGGGTTTCAGTCTGCGGAATTTCAGCTTGAGCATGGCTTTATCGACCTGATAATTCCGCGTGACGGCTCAAAAAAGCTGATAGGTCGTCTGCTGACGGTACACCGTCCGGCAGACCGCCGTAGCGTACTATAGAGCTATAGAACGGAGGACGAAATGAACGCATTTGAAAGGGTAAGTCTTGCCCGTGCCGCCGACCGTCCCATGGGTAGCTGGTATATCGGGCAGATAATAGACGATTTCACCGAGCTTCACGGAGACCGCCGCTACAGTGACGACGGAGCGATAGTGGGCGGCATAGGCTTTCTTGACGGTATGCCGATAACGTGCATAACGATGGATCGCGGCAACACGATAGAGGAGCGCATACGTCGGAACTTCGGCTGTCCGTCTCCGGAGGGCTATCGAAAGGCACTTCGACTGATGAAGCAGGCAGAAAAATTCGGGCGACCGATAATTTGCTTTATCGGAAGTCCTGGGGCGTACTGCGGAGTCGGAGCGGAGGAGCGCGGACAGGGTCAGGCGATCGCCGAGAATCTATGGGAGATGTGCGCTCTACGGACACCGATGATCAGTGTAGTAGTCGGTGAGGGAGGGAGCGGAGGTGCGCTTGCGCTGAGCGTTGCGGACAGGCTGTTCATGTTTGAGAACGCGGTATACTCCGTCATCTCTCCCGAGGGGTGTGCAAGCATACTTTACAAGGACTCTGCTAAAGCGGCAGAGGCGGCGGAGGCACTACGTTTGACGGCAGGAGACCTATACCGCATGAAGGTCGCGGACGTGATAATACGCGAGGGCATGAGGACTCCCGAGGAGATCGCACGGACGCTGAAAAAGGAGCTCGTTAGTGAGCTTGCGCGGCTGAGCAGGCGGTCTATGCCGCGTCTCCTCGCCTCCCGCTACGAAAAATTCCGCTCCATCGGGCAGCCTGAGGCTGCGCGCAGGAATCGGCGCACTTTCAGTTAAAATCGGAAGATATCCCACGACAATGACATTGGTGTAAAGTTGGCGTACTTTCGGTTGAAACCGAACGATATCCCACGACAATTTAGTCTGTGCAGGTCTGGTCGGCTGACGTAACGACTTAGCTGAACGTTAAAAAGGCTCCCTCCGGGAGGGAGCTGTCGCGGTCGCCGCTTGCGGCGACGACGCGACTGAAGGAGAATGCGTTATGATAGATCTGCACATAAAATATTGTTGTGGGTCGTCTTCCAATTTTGACTGAAATAATGCCGATTCATGCCTGTCGGCTCAGCCGACCGCATTCTCCTTCCACCGCTTGCGCGGTCCCCCTCCCTCCCGGAGGGAGGCTCAGTCACG
>CAYSKU010000033.1:0-15488 GCA_964431775.1 uncultured Ruminococcus sp.
AGGTCTTCGAAAAGGTCGGCGAGGTGATGTGGGTCTGCCGAAACTGCGGACATCTGGTGGTCGGCAGGTCTGCACCTCTCGTCTGTCCGGTCTGCGCTCATCCGCAGTCGTATTTCGAGGTCAGAGCGGAAAACTATTGATCTGTCAGAACAAGCTATATCCTGTCTCGTCGGATCTGCACCCGGACTTTATATGTACATCGATCAAAAAGTTCGGGTGGGTCGTGGAGACCCTTTGCAAAAGGTCTCCACGGTGACGAGGCAGTCTTTTAGGGGGAAAAATCATGTCAAACAGGCGCGGTATCATAATTCACGCGGAGGACTGCGGTGAATATTTTGCAAAACGTCTTGAGCAGACACACCTGAACGTTCTCGGTGTTCATCCGGCAGGTGGTGCCGAGGCGCACATATCCATGCAAAGGTGCATAGATATGCTTGAGACGGAGGAATGGAGACGTTTCCACAGTCGCATGGAGAGGGCAGGTATTGCGGTAGAATTCGAGATGCACGCTCTGTCGTGGATGCTCGAGCGCGAACGCTTCGATGAGCATCGCGACTGGTTTCGTATGGACGAAAACGGTGAGCGCACGCCGCACTTCAACTGCTGTGTGTCAAGCTCCGACGTGCTTGACTACATAAAGGAGCGTTCCGCGGCTCTTGCGCGGATATTCCGTCCGGACACCGGTCTATATTATTTTTGGATAGATGACGTTGCAACGGCAACGTGTCAATGTGAGAGGTGCAGAGGTCTTTCAGCCTCCGATCAGGCACTGACCGTCTACAATGCGATAGCAGAGGGGGTCTCCTCCGTCGAGCCGACGGCACGTGTCAGCTATCTTGCGTATTACGCGACACTTCCCGTTCCGACAAAGGTCGCTCCGCGTGAGAACGTATTTCTTGAGTTTGCTCCGCTCGCACGTGATTTTGACGTAAGTCTTTTTGATGAAGGGCGCGAAAAGAATTACAGTCAGGTGAAAACACTTCCGTCTCTGCTCGAATTCTTCGGCAAAAGGGATGCGAAAGTGCTTGACTACTGGATGGACAATTCCCTGTTCTCCGCTTGGAAACGTCCACCAAAGGAGTTTCGGCTAAACGCCGAGACCTGTGCGGCAGACGTTCGGAGGTACGTGTCGCTCGGCTTTGATTCGATCACCTCGTTCGGCTGCTTCCTCGGTGAGGACTACCGTGACCTCTACGGGGATGCGGATCTCAGTGAATACGACAGGATCTTATTTGAAAATTAGGGCGTGTTTGAAAAAGCTCCTTTGCACCGTGCTGTGCGAAGGAGCTTTTCGTATGCTATATCGTCGTGACTGTAGCCCTATTCAATCGAGCTTTATACGTGCATCGTTCGGGGAGACACCGCACATTCCGGCGTAGATGCCGTTTCTTTCAAGAAGCTCCTCGTGAGTTCCCTGCTCCGCTATGCCGCCGTCCTTTAGGACTATAATATTGTCCGCTTTCATGACAGTCGAGAGGCGATGCGCGATCACGAGCAGGGTGTGCTTGCCGGTAAGGTTTTCTATGGCACGCTGTATCTCCGCCTCGGTCTCGTTATCGACTGCGGAGGTCGCTTCGTCAAGTATCAGCACGGGCGTATTACGCAGCACCGCTCGTGCGATCGCTATACGCTGCTTCTGTCCGCCCGAGAGACGAACGCCGCGTTCACCGATCTTCGTCCGGTAGCCGTCCGGCATGGCACGGATAAATTCGTCGGCACAGGCGATACGTGCCGCCTCGTAGACCTTTTCTTCGTCCGCATTATCGACACCGTATGCGATATTATCGTACACGGTCCCGTTAAAGAGGAACACGTCCTGTAGAACTATCGACATATTCGAACGAAGTGACTCGAGCGTGACGGTTTTTGTATCGTAGCCATCGATGAGGATACGTCCCGAGATCGGATCGTAAAAGCGTTCGAGAAGTGAGACGAGGGTCGTTTTTCCGACGCCTGTCGCGCCGACGAGGGCGATCATCTGTCCCGGGCTTGCGGTAAACGAGACGTTATCAAGGACGGTCGTCTCGTTATCGTAGCCGAAGCAAACGTTTTCGAACACGACCTCCCCGTTACCCCTTGGCATGGTCACTGCGTTCTCGGCTTCCTTTATCTCGCTCTCCGTATCGAGAAGCTCAAGGACACGTCCCGAGCAGGCGTTTGCGACCTGTATGTCCTCCGCAAGACGTGCAAGCACGGACAGAGGCGAATAGAACAGCGACAGGTACATGAAGAAGCCGACTATGTCGGAGGAGGACATAGTTCCGCGCATGGCGAAAACGCCGCCGACGCCCATGACGATTATCGTTCCGACCGAGGTCACGAATTCGACCGAGGGGTGGTACATTGCGTTATAGAAGTTTGCGCGGACGTTGACGTACACGTATTTCTTGCAGTATTCCTTCATGTTGAGGGATTCCGCCTTCTCACGTCCGAACGCCTGTATCTCCTTCATACCTGCAAGGTCATCCTGAGTCGTGGCGTTAAGTCCGGCAAGCACCTCCTGATTTATCTTAAAGAGAGGTGCGACCTTCGTGATGAACACACGAGACAGCAGTATGATGAGCGGTACGGGTATCATGGTATACAGTGCAAGAATTGGATCGATCCTGAATATCATGACGCACACGCCGATTACCATTATGAGGTTCGTCAACATATCGGGTACGGAATGCGCTATCAGCACCTCGAGCTGTCTGGTATCGTTTATCATACGAGACATGATCTCACCGGTCTGCTTATCCGAATAGTAACGCATGGACAGGGATTCGAGCTTATCGTAGCACTTTGACGTCAGATAGCCGACAAAATTCCACGCGGCAACGTGTGCCTGCCACATGGACAGGAAGCGACATACCGCACGAATGAGATACGCGCCGAGCATTATTCCGACGTAGGTCAAAAGCACGTACACGGTCAGCTTTTCCGTCTCATTCAGAAGTGCGGTCAGTCTGCGTACCGCCTCCGGTGTGACGAGACTCGTTAAGGAGGCTGCGGCAAGCGCAAGCACGGTGATGAGCATCGAGCCATACCACGGCTTTGCAAGCTTCAATATTCGAAATATCATAAAAAACTCCTGTATCGTCGAATTTTCTGTGTTCGTATATTTTAACACAATGTTCATCGACGTACAAGAGCTTTTCGAAAATAATTTACAAAAAATGTGGCAGATACTACTGATAGAGCTTTGCAAGTCCTCCGGCTGAGGTCTCACGATAACGGAAGTTAAGGTCACGTCCGGTCTCGTACATCGTTCTAACGACCATATCGAAGGATATCTTTCGAGTTTCGGACAGGAAGTTTGCAAGGCTGAGTGCGTTTATAGCACGCATTGCCGCAACTGCGTTTCGCTCGATACACGGTATCTGAACGAGTCCGCAGATCGGGTCGCAGGTCAGACCGAGATGATGCTCGAGTGCGACCTCGGCGGCGTACTCTATCTGGTCGAGCGACAGTTCGTGAAGCTCACACAGTGCGGCTGATGCCATGGAGCAGGCTGTGCCTATCTCCGCCTGACAGCCGCATTCCGCACCCGAGATGGAGGCGTTCTGCTTGACGAGGTTTCCGATCAGACCTCCTGCGGCAAGTGCCTTGACTATCTGGTCATCCGAAAAATGCTTCTGCTCCTGCATATACAGAAGCACTGACGGAAGCACACTGCACGCTCCGCACGTCGGTGCGGTAACGATAACGCCGCAGTCTGCGTTCTGTTCGCTTCCGGCGAACGCATACGCACAGACGATACGGTTCTCACGTGTACTCGGAGATTCGTCTATATGCCTTTGGTTATAGAGATACTGCGCCTTTCGCTCGACGTTCAGTCCTCCCGGGAGGACACCGCGTCTCGTCAAGCCCTCACGTATCGCCGCCGTCATGGTCTTCCAGATCTCGAGCAGGAATTCGTGGATACCGTCTCCCTCATGCTCGAAGACGTAGTCGGACAGGCGTATATTGCGGTTCTTACAATATTCGGCGATCTCGGTATAGCTCGAATGCTCGTAGACCTCCGGCGGATCGTATTCTGTACGTCCCTCGATACGGATATCCCCTCCCCCGACCGACATGACGCGCATGGAGGCTGTTTCCGCTCCGTTTGCATCATAGGCGAACAGCTCCAGAGTATTTTCGTGCGGAAGCTCTATCGTTCGATTGGTATTGAAGATGACCTCACAGCGGTCACGTCCGAGGGTATCGAGTATCGCAACGTCTGTCTGATGTCCGCGTCCGGTCTCGGCAAGAGAGCCGTACAGGATCGCACGATATGCTGCCGCATTCGGATTTTCGTTCTTGAAGATAGCCGCTGCCTTCTGCGGCCCCATCGTATGTGAGCTTGACGGTCCGTGTCCTACCTTATATATTTCGCGAATTGATCTCATAGGTTACCTCATATATGCTCCTTCCGTCAGCCTCGACGGCAGAAGCGTTTATTCTTATAATGTCAAAAAAGCGATGTCGTCAGTTTTTCGGAACCTCGTAGCCCTCGCTTGCAAGACGTGCGTAAAGCTCTTTTTTCTTCTTTTTATTGTGCAGTGCGGGTCCGAAGATGCCTGCGGCAACGCCGACTGTCAGGAACACCAGACAGATATAGTCAACGTAGCCGGGAACGCTCTCGCCGAAGACGGCACTTGTACGAACGTACTTTGCGGTAGACTTACCGCTTATGGAGGTCTCTCCGTTATATTCGGGGAGGCTCGCGCCGTTTGCGGAAAGCTCAACGTCACGGATCGTAAGTATCTCGGCGGCAAGTGCGGCACTGTCCGATGCTATGTCGAGGTTCACGCCCTCGACTGCCAGCTCATGGGTCGCTTCAACGGAGGAGTTTGCGCTAAACGTTCCTCCCATGAGGTTGACACGACGACCGCGTATCGCCGGAGCATCCTCTCCCGTGACCTCGATATCCATCCTGTCACCGACAAAGGAGAAGTCCGCATAGTCACTGTACACGCCGTATTCGCCGGCTCTTACGGTATACGTTCCGTCGATCAGGCGTATCTTATGTGTGGTATCCTGCGAAACGAGGTATATACCGACGTTTCCGGCTTCGATAGTCAAGGTACCGCTTCCCTTGAACACAACAGTTCCCGAGCAGGCAACACCGTATTTCGAGGCCTTTATATAGTTGTCGCCCTTTAGTATGACGGTGCAGTTATCGGGGAGGCGAAGACCGTAGGGGTCGTCCGTTTCGATATGCAGATCGTTGAGCGTTAGAACGTCTGTACGGTTTGCCCAGTCGTAGCCCGCGCCTCGTTCGTTCTTGCTGGCAATGGCGATATTGACTGTGCTTGTAATGACGTTAGCCGCCATGGCGGTCGTCGGGAACACCGCGAGCATTACAGCCACCGTACAGAGTGAGAGAATGAGCGCGGTCAATTTACGTCGGATCAGTTTCATTTCAAATGATTGCCTTTCTTATTGGGTGATACGATCGCGTTACACGATCACGGTGGTTCACAGCCTTATACATTTTACCACCAAATTGGCGTTTTTTCAATAGAAAAAAGGGGTATTCTGCATATTTCAGCCGAAGAATATAATTCTGTCACCTGTTTGTCACGTATGGGACGTTTTCTTCTCCCGACACCGTCTGCCGTACTCGATGAGGAACGGTGCGCGGAGGAAAAGTGCCTCTCCTATTCCGCTGACAAGGACGAACGTATCGAGAGACACCCTTTCGTTGACCGTCATAAAGGAATACATCGGTGCTATCATGAGCATGACCAGTGAAAAAACGACGGTCACGGAAAGTCTCAGCTTTTTCGGGAAGCCGCCACGCTGCTTCGGCTCAAGCAGGGCAAGTGCGAACGAGGCTGAGGACAGCACGAAAAACACCGTCATCGGTATCATCGAGAGCTGATAATACACGGAGAGCATATCCCATGCCCATTCGGCAAATTCCGCATCAAGGTCGCCGCCGGTCAGACTGTATCTTGCAAAAAGGCAGGTCGCCGAGATGAGCAGCAGACCAATGACAGACAGAGTAAGCTCTATGTAAAAAAACACACGCGGATGCTCCCTGCCCCGTTCGGTCTCCGCACCGACTGTCAGCACAAGGAAAAGAAATATCAGAAAAACGGAGGTCAGCAGATACAATTTCAAGCAGTTATTCGATGATTATATCGTCAAGTGAGCGTTTGGGGACAAAATGTAGGTCTGCTTTATCGCGGAAATAGATCGTATCTCCGTCTGCGTTGACGTTACAGATAAGGACGGTCTCGTCCGGAACGCCGAGCGCAAGGATGAGTACGGGAACGAGCTTCCTCGGGAGACGGAGCTTTTCCGCAATAGTCGTGCGGTCGAACGCACCGATCATACAGCCTCCGAAGCCGGCTTCCGCCGCTTGCAGCATGATGGTCTGCGCCGCTATGCCGACGTCCACGCCGCAGCTGTTCGGGTCGGCACATATCTTGGTATCACAGCACATAACGATAAAGGCTGACGGATGATGTCCCTCCGGAGGGAACGTTCTGTCCTTGAGCACGCCTGCCCATGCGGTATTCTCAACGACCGTTTCGACCTCGTCCTTCTCGCAGACAAGGCGGTATTTCAGCGGCTGACGATTGACCGCGCTCGGGCAAAGTCTTGCCGTATCGAGCAGAGTGCGAAGATCCTCCTCGCCGAGCTTTTTCGTTTCATCGAAGCTACGGTAGCTTCTGGATTCGATCACGATGTCACGTATCATAATTTATTTCCTTCTCATCTAATAAGGTATCGCTTTCGCCGAGATCGGACGTACTCGAAAGCGTTCTACCCTATTATATAGTCTCACGTGGAATATTTCAACGGTTATTTTTGAATATTTAGGACTTTATGCGTTTTTGTCGCCGGTTTATCCGGCGCAGTGCAAAAAAACAAAGGAATCCGGTCAGAGATTCCTTTGAGTAAGCCCAATGGGCTAAAATTAGTCGGAGATGTAGGGGAGAAGAGCTACTACACGCGCACGCTTGATGGCGATGGTGAGCTGTCTCTGATGCTTTGCACAGGTACCGGAGATCCTTCTCGGGTAGATCTTTGCACGCTCGGAGATGCACTTCTTGAGTCTTACGGTATCCTTGTAGTCGATATAGTCGATACCGTCTACGCAGAACATACAAACCTTTTTTCTTCTGTTTCTGTTGGGACGCTGAGCCATTCTCTGAGGAGCGGCTTCGGTTCTTTCAGTAGTGGCAGCAGTTTCTTCTACAACTGCTTCGGTTCTTTCGTTATCCATTGCTTATGAAAGCCTCCTGTTAAATTTTGGTTAAATCACGACACTTAGAAGGGTAATTCTTCATCGTCTGACATATTTTCGAATTTCGGTGCGTTCTGATTGGTGTAGGAATTGCCAGCTGTCTGCGGAGCATTGCCGAAGCCGTAGCCGTCCGGTACGTATGACGGTGTCTGCGGAGCTGCGCCGTAGCCTGCGCCGGCTGATGCATAGCTTGCATTCGCCTGCTGTACGGCAATCGGACTTTCGCTCTTAGCATCGACAAAATAGGCTTCATCCGCTACGATCTCAGTAGCAAAACGCTTCTGACCGTTCTGATCCGTCCATGATCTGGTCTGGATCGAGCCTACCACGCAGATCGAGCTTGCCTTGCGGAAGTATCTGGTGATAAATTCGGCGGTCTGTCTCCATGCAGTTACGTTAAAAAAGTCAGCCTGCGCTTCTTCGCCGTTCTTACTGCCGAAACGTCTGTTTACGGCAACGGTAAAGGAGGTCACAGAGATACCGGACGGAGTGGTCTTTAATTCGGGATCTGCCGTCAGGCGTCCGCCAAGTATGACTTTATTAAAGTTGAAGTTTGCCATTTCGTTCTCCTGCCTGAAAAGTTGCTGTTGCAGTCGAAGCCTTACGCTTCGGTCTTTTCAGCGACCGTCTTCTTTTCCTCGTGACGGATCACGATGGAACGGAGAATACCCTCGGTGATACCGAAAATTCTTTCGAGCTCGAGCGGAAGAGTGCTCTCGCTCTTGAAGTTGATCAGAACGTAGTAGCCTTCGTTCTTGTCGTTGATGGGATATGCAAGTCTGCGCTTGCCCCACTCGTTCACTTCGCCTACCTCGCCGTTTTCAGCGATAAGGTTGCTGAACTTCTCAACGAGTGCCTTCGTAGCTTCTTCCGTAAGATCAGCGTCAATAACAAAAAGGGTTTCGTAAGAGTTTACAATCTTTTCCATTTGTTTATACCTCCCTGTGGACTTTCGGGTTTGGAGACCCAATTTTCGGCCGTTGACCAGTATTTTCAACGGCAGAGAGACGGATAAAAATTATCCGTTCACCCCGATATTATATCACACCGTGATTTTTTTGTCAACCGTTATTTTTCGTGAAAACGCAGAAAAAACCGTGCTTGTGCGATATGCTTTGTGTCGGTTATGCTATGCCATAGGTGAAGCGGACGGTCTGCGTTCACATTGCAACGAAAAAAGCCGCGTGTGCGGCTTTTTTCGGATATAGATAGACTTACTTATCTCTTCTTGGTGAGAGCGTAGCCTGCTGCGGAAACGAGAGCTGCAACAGCTGCGATAACGCCCATGTCGAAGGTCTGAGGAGCAGTAACTTCTGCCGGAGCTTCAACAGTCTCTTCAGCGGGAGCTTCTACGATCTCTTCTTCAGCCGGAGCTTCCTCTACAGGAGCTTCTTCAACGGGAGCTTCCTCAACCGGAGCTTCTTCAACGGGAGCTTCCTCAACCGGAGCTTCCTCTACGGGAGCCTCTTCAGCGGGAGCTTCTTCAGCACCTGCCTTAGGGCCAAATACTACGGTACCGAATACGGACGGGTTACCGGATGCACCGTCGGTAGCGTCAGCCCAACCCATGCACATGGTACGGTTGTTGTATTCTGCGTTGTCGTTTACGGAGATCTCAAGACCGATGGTGGTGCCTTCGTCCATAACGAGGTCTTCCTTGATAGCCTTTGCGTTGAACGCCCACTCTACCCAGTAGCCTTCAGCGGTGTCGTTCTCGGGATCGTTCTCGAGAGAGGTGTGAACGTCGAGGTACTCAGCATCGTTTACGTCGGTGCCGCCGCCGAGAAGTGCGGTAGCCTTGGAGGACTCGGTGTTACGAACGCCGTAAGGAGTGATACCTACCCAGAACTCGCAGGTCTCATCGTAGGAGGTGTTTGCGGAGTTGATAAGGGAGACACATACCTCGGTGGTGTCGTACTGGTATGTAGCGAGGGTGAGGTCGCTCGTCCAGAGGGTGTTGTCCGGAACGTACTCGAGAACGTAGATGTAGTTGTCGTCGTACATTACACGGAACTCTGCCTTTGCATCGGTCTCTGTACCGGAACGGAAGGAATCCTGTACCTGCATTTCAGCGGTGTTCCAGATCTCGTCCATCTGACCGTCGATAACGGGAGTACCGTATGCTGCGGTGATGCTGTGATCGCTTGCCGGATTTGCGTTTGCAACAACTGCCATAGATGCAAGCATAGCAGCTGCAAGGCTGAGAGTCAAAATCTTCTTCATGATTTTTGCCTTTCTGAAAAATTTAATTTTTCTCAATGGGACTGTCCCCAATGAGGTACGCCTTAAAGATATCACAAATTCACACGGTTGTCAAGAGTTTTTCATATTTTTCATTATTTAAGGCTGTTTATTATTATGGAACGTCTGCGGCACGCGCTTTGCGAGCATGAGTCTTATACGAAGTCTGTCTCCGTTAAGCTCCGCGTCTATCGTGCCTCCCATACGCTCGGTCAGCTGCTTGGCGATAGACAGACCGAGTCCCGTCTGCGACCGTCCGGCGTTTACCGTATAGAAGCGGTCGAACATTCTGCCGACCGAGACGCGGTCAAGCTCCGGCGCGCCGTTCTCGAAGACTATCTCACCCGAGTCCTCCATCGTGACCGACAGGTCTCCGCTTGAATATTTTACGGCATTACCTATTATATTTGAAAATATACGGTTCACGGCACCGGGGTCGAGCAGTACGCGAACGGGTCTCTCGGGAAGGTCTATCTGCGGCTCTATGCCGCGCTCCCTCATGACTGCGTAGAAGGAGACGAGGCTCTCCTCCAATGCGCGGACAAGGTCGAGCTCCTCGAAATTCAAGCTATGCTCGGAGGTGACGATACTGTAGACAAACAGCTCCTCGGTAAGGGTACACAATGCCTTCGTTCTGTTCCGTATCTGCGCGACGTAGCGTTTGACGTTATCGCTCGTCTCTTCCCTCTCGAGAAGGTCGAGGTAGCCGCCGATCGCGGTAAGAGGTGTACGAAGGTCGTGTGAGATATTCGTGACCGCTTCCTTCAGCTCCATATCGCCCTGCTTGAACCTGTTATGCTCGACTCGAAGTCGGCGAAGCTCGACGTTTATCTCGGCGGCGAGGGTACGCATAGCCGGATCACGTGAGGAGATATCGATCAGTGTATTCGTGTCTGTCGTAAGTCGGTCGTGAAAGGCTCTTGCAAGCTCTACGGCGGCTCTGCGAAGCAGGCATACCTTTACGGCAAGTGTGATGGTAAGTAAAAGAAGCATAACGATCACGACAAACGACAGGCTGTACATATTCTCTCCTTAGATCACATCAGTTTATGTCCTTCCTGCGAAAGAGCGTATATCCGACAGCAGTCGCAAGGGCATTTACAAGTATCGAGCAAACGATAAATATGCAGATATGTGTGACGTAGCTTCCGTTTATCTTGAGCTGCACGAGCTGCATCATCTGTCCGAGCGGGTGTATATCGTGGATGAGCTGATAGATATCCCTCTCCGTATCGCGCAGATATTTCGGATTCGGTATCGGGTCTCCCTGTACGATCTCACCGTCCAAGGACATTTGAAAGCTCGTCTCGATATACTCGGGTTCGCAAAGTCTGCTCTCGACCGTATACGCCAGCATGAGCATGGCAAGTGCGATAAGTATGGCGACTACCGCACCGCTCGACCTGCTGCTCACGCACATTGCAACAGCAACGAATATCGATGTCATAGCGGCAACCGTGAGAAGGCTCACGGCGGTCAGTTGGACAAGGACAGACATGGGTGTTTTGAACGGTTCGAGAAGAAGTGTCGAGGTCAGCACGACAGACAGGATGTAGAGCAGATGCAGAAATATCGCGGATACGGTACAGGTCAGCTGTGCCGCGGCGTAGATCGCGCCTCTCGTATGACCGACTATCAGCTTATTTCGGAGCGTTCCGTCATTATACTCCGTTCCGAGATACAGGCTCACGAGAACGGACAGCACTATGGACATGGACATACCGCCGAGGAACCAGAAGCCGTCGGCGGTCGCGTATGCATTCGGGTCTTCGCGAAGGTCGAGATATCGCATGACGACTGCGACTATACCGAGTCCGCACATGAACAGCGCACAGAGGAGGAAGGTAGCGTTCTTCCGCATCCTTCTGAGATCCGCATGGATAAGTCTACTCATTTCCGCCACCTCCGACCAGTGAGATATAGTAGCTCTCGAGGCTCTCGTCCCTCTCCTGCATAGAAACGACCTCACAGCTCTCCCTCATAAGTGCCGTGGTAAGCTCCGACACATTGACGTGTGCATATATGTCGGCTTCACGCTCCGAGAGCATCCTGTATTCGAGCTTCATCGTATCGAGTACCCGTGCCAGTGCCGCAGTATCGGTCACTTCTACGCGGACACACTTCCGGCAGGCGGCTTCAAGCTCGGTCGCACTCAGCTCCTTTACCATTCGTCCGTTGTCTATAATACCGTAATGCGTGGCAAGGCGTGACAGCTCGTCAAGTATATGGCTCGAGATGATGACCGTTATACGACGTTCGCGGTTGAGTCTCAATATCAGCTCACGTATCTCAACGATGCCCTGTGGGTCGAGACCGTTTATCGGCTCGTCGAGAACGAGGAGGTCTGGGTCTCCGACAAGTGCAACGGCGATACCGAGACGCTGTCTCATGCCGAGCGAGAAGTTCTTCGCTCTCTTTTTCCCCGTATTCGACAGACCGACCAGCTTCAAAAGCTCGGGGATACCGTCATAGGACGGAAGACCGAGGGTCAGACACTGCTGCTTCAGGTTATCCTCCGCTGTCATATCCAGGTATACGGACGGTGCTTCGACCACTGCGCCCATACGGCGGCGTGACCTTGTGATATCCCTACTGTCACTGTCTATACCGTAGAGGGTATAGCTTCCCTTGCTCGGGGCTTGCAGACCGCAGATCAGACGTATGAGCGTGGTCTTCCCTGCGCCGTTCTTTCCGACGAAGCCGTAGATCGAGCCACGCGGGACGTTCATCGTGAGAGAGTCGAGCGCACGATAATTTTTGTACCTTTTTGAAAGGTCGTGTGTTTGCAGAACATATTCCATTATGTCTACCTCCTTTGCTGACCGTATCATACACCGTACAGGTCAAGAAAGCGGTCAAGGAAAGGGTCAAGATATCGTCAAGCTCATCGTTCAGCCAGCTTGAAGCCGATGCCCCACACAGTTTCGATACAGTCTGTCCCTCCGACCTCCTGTATCTTTTTGCGGAGGTTGCTTATATGCTGCTTGAGCGATCTCTCGGTACAGTCGGGTGTATCGTCCGCTATCCTGTCGAGAAGGACACCTTTGGCGATGACCTGCTTCGGGTTCTCCATGAGAAGTCGAAGTATCGCAGTCTCCGTTCTCGTAAGTCTTATGCTCTGTCCCGACACGGTGAGCGAGAGGGCTGCCGTATCGAGTGCGAGATCGCCGACCGAAACGGTCGTGCTCTCCGGTACTCGTGCGGCGTTTCTAAGTCCCACCGTGATACGTGCGAGAAGCTCCCTTGTGTCAAACGGCTTAGTCACATAATCGACCGCGCCGCCGAGCAGCAGGTCTACCTTAGACTTGACCTCGACCTTCGCGCTGATAACGATAACGGGTATCCCTCTCGTATGCGGCAGCACCTCCTCTCCCGAAAGTCCCGGGAGCATAAGGTCGAGCAGGATAAGGTCGGGCTTGCCATGCTCGAGTAGGTACAGTGCCTCCGTCCCCGAGTATGCTCTGCAAACACGGTAGCCCTCACCCTCGAGTACCTCCGTGAGCATATCCCCGATATATATGTCGTCCTCGATCACAGCGATAGTCTTCATCGTTCCTCCGTTTTATAGATAGCAGTTAGCTCGTATACGTATATTATACCACAAAAGTACGTTCGTGCAGGTGATATTTTTGCGTTTCCGACGCTTTTTTCCGTTTTCCAAAAAAGTACGTCTTGTTTTTTGGTTCGGCATACGGTATAATTGATACATACAGAAAGATCGGAGGTCTTTAACATTATGAGCAGGATCCAACTTGTAAACATAAAGCAGGGTACGAAGTCCGTTCCGCGCTTCTCAGCCGGAAACACTCTGCCTCTCGTCCAGCGTCCGTTCGGTATGGCGGCGTTCGCTCCCCAGACCGAGCGAAACGGCAGCTGGTTCTTCCATCCCGATTCACACAGTATAGAGGGCATCCGTCTCACTCACCAGCCCAGCCCCTGGATAAGCGACTACGGAACGTTCCTCATGACACCTCAGAACGACGTTATCGCGGCAGACCCCTCCGGTGCGTGGGGCGGCTGGAGGTCACGTGAGGCGATAATGACTCCGTCATACCTCAAGATACGCTTCCTTCGTTCGCACTGCGACTTCGAGCTTACCCCCACGGAGCGCGGAGGTGCGGTACGTCTCCATTTTGACACAGACCGTCGCTCGTGCATATCGTTCCTGCCGCTGAACGGAGAGTACACCTACACCGTCTACCCCGAACGCGACCTCGTGATCGGTGAGACGACCGGTCACTCGGGCGACATTGCCGAGAACTTCCGTATGTACTACGCAGTTCGCTTCGCTCCGGGTACGGTCGATCTCGAAAACGCGAAGATACATCGCGAGAACGGCACGGATCGCACGTCGCTTCACGTTTTCGTAAACAGCCGTGACGTTGAATACCGTATCGGTACGTCATATATCTCTGCGGAGATGGCGGAGCTTGCGCTCGAGAGAGAATGCGGTACGCGCAGCTTCGATGAGCTTCGTGCGGAGAACGATGCTATCTGGGAGGAACGTCTCTCACGTATCGACGTTTCGTTTGCGGAAAACGAGGAGGCTATGCTCCGCACGTTCTACACGTGTCTGTGGCGCACGTTCATTTATCCGCACAAATGCTACGAGCTTGATGCAGACGGCAGGGCTGTCCACTACACTCCCATCGACGGAAGCGTACATGACGGTGTACGCTACACCGACAACGGCTTCTGGGACACCTACCGTACCGTATATCCGCTGTTCACGCTCATCGCACGTGACGAGTTCGCGGAGATGCTCGAGGGCTATGTGAACGATTATCGTGAATGCGGCTGGCTTCCGCGTTGGATATCGATAGGTGAGGTCGGCTGTATGCCGTCAACGCTCATCGATGCGGTCATCGCCTGTGCGGTCGCGAACGGTATAGGAAAGCGCGAAACGTGGGAGGATGCGCTTGACGGAATGCTCAAGCACGCGAACCACAACGGTCCGCTCCCTCGCTTCGGCAGAAACGGTGCGGAATCCTACGTGAAGTACGGCTACGTTCCGCGTGACGAGCATGGTGAGTCGGTCAACCTTACCCTCGATGCGGCATACGGTGACTACTGCATAGCGAGGGTCGCAGAGGCTCTCGGAAGGACGGAGCTCGTTCCCGAATATATGCGCCGTTCGAAGAATTACGCGAACCTGTTCGACCCCGAGACCGGCTTCATGCGCGGTCGCGACACGAAGGGTGAGATGGCAGCCGACTTCGATCCGCTGAAGTGGGGCGGCGAATACACAGAGAGCGGTGCATGGCAGGCTACGTTTGCCGTACCGCACGATCTGCTCGGTCTTGCAGAGCTGTACGGAGGTCGTGAGGCTATGCTCAAAAAGCTCGATGAGCTGTTCTCGACCGCACCCGACTATCGCTGCTTCGGTTACGGCGGTGAGATACACGAGATGACCGAGTTTGCCGCAGTCGATTACGGTCAGTGCGCTATCTCGAATCAGCCGAGCTTCCATCTGCCGTACATCTACGCTGTTCTCGGTAAGCCCGAAAAGGCTACGTACTGGGTACATCGTATGGCAAAGGAGACTATGTCCTACGCCGACGACGGCTTCCCGGGTGACGAGGACAACGGTACTATGGCGGCATGGTACATCTTCGCTTGTCTCGGTATGTACCCCGTAGATCCCGGTGAAAAGGAAATGGTGCATATCACGCCGATCGCCGACCGATGGTCGATAAACTACAAGGGCTGAGCCACAACGTAAAAAGTGGGTCGCGGACGTTTTCGTCCGTGACCCACCTGTTTTTTTGTTATATTTTTTATCAGCCGTGCTTTACGCGGTCGCGCTCCTCGGCACGCTTTGCGTTATTGAAGCTGTCGAGAGTTCCGACGAGGTAGCCGGTGATACGTCTGATACGCTCGAACGGAACGCTTCCCTCCGCTCTGCCGCAGCCCGGGCAGGTATTTCCTATTATGCCGGTATAGCCGCAGATCGGGTCGTGATCGACCGGATGGTTTATCGCGCCGTAGCCTATTCCGCTGTCGTGCATAAGTCTGACGATAT
>CAYSKU010000034.1:0-15471 GCA_964431775.1 uncultured Ruminococcus sp.
GCGTTCCGTGTCATGTGGAACGCCTTTGACAGCAGAAGAACGGTCAACGTGACACTGACTATCACAAGTGAAAAGAAGCATACCAGTATCGCCTTTTGCGTACCGTTGTACTTTGGCTTTCGCGATCTCATAAAGCTACCTCCTATATCTTAGATCTTTTTGCGGCTCGTTCGGGACATTTTTTGACATACCCCCAAAAAACGCTTGATACTTACACCGTTTTACTATATAATAAATGAAGAAGAAAACAAAGGAGACTGCACTTAACAAATGAAGAAGATATTGATGATCGGAACAGGCGGCACTATCGCCTCAAGACAAACGAGAGACGGTCTCGCGCCCGGTCTGACTCCGGCAGACATACTTTCGTATATCCCCGACGTTGAGAAGGTCTGTGAGGTGCAGACTATGCAAGTCTGCAACCTCGACAGCACGAACGTGACCCCCGAGCATTGGAAGCTCATGGTGCGCGCCGTTGAGGATAATTATCATAGATACGACGGCTTCGTCATCTGCCACGGAACGGATACCCTCGCGTATACCGCCGCCGCACTGTCGTACATGATACAGAACTCCGCAAAGCCTATCGTGGTCACAGGCGCACAGAAGCCGATCAGCATGGACGTTACCGATGCAAGATCAAATCTGCTCGACAGCTTTATCTACGCCGCCGATGACGGCTCGCGGAACGTAAATATCGTGTTTGACGGTAAGGTCATCGTCGGAACGAGAGCGCGAAAGGAACGTGCAAAGAGCTTCAATGCGTTCTCGAGCCTGAACTATCCGTTTCCGGCAGTCATACAGGACGGAATGATAGTCCGTTACCTCCCCGAAATGCCGATACA
This sequence comes from uncultured Ruminococcus sp., assembly GCA_964431775.1. Classification (GTDB taxonomy): domain Bacteria; phylum Bacillota; class Clostridia; order Oscillospirales; family CAG-272; genus UMGS1696. The sequence continues at coordinate 846 of CAYSKU010000034.1, forward strand.
GGGTGACGTCCACTTCTATTACGACATGAAGGACAGCGTCTGCACCCTGAAGCTCATCCCGGGAATGAAGCCCGACATACTTTCGTACCTGTTCGAGCATTACGACTGTATAGTCATCGAGAGCTTCGGTGTCGGCGGAATACCGCAGGATCTCATCGGGGTCTTCTACGAGGAGATGGAGCGGTGGAGCGACAAGGGAAAGTTTGTCGTAATGACCACGCAGGTCGCAAACGAGGGAAGCAACATGAGCGTTTACGAGGTCGGAAAAAAGGTCAAGCAGGACTTCAAGCTGATAGAATCCTACGATATGACCTTCGAAGCCACGATAACCAAGCTCATGTGGATACTCGGAATGCAGCTGACCGATTACGACCGTATCAGGAGCAAATTTTATACACGCATAAATCACGACACCCTGTTTTCGAAACGTGTCGAAGACGAAAAATACGAGCTGTCCCACTGAAAGCCCCCTTTATCTGCATTTTATCATGCCCGAACGGCGTTGTCAAGCTATTATTGTCGTTTTGTGTAACATTTTTCGATATTTCCACGCCGTTCAAAAATATAACAGCATTTTCACAAAATCGTTGACAAAGAGCCACTTCGGTGGTATAATTTAATCAAAACTAAAGTTTGGTTACCAAGCATTCGGACTCAAAAACGCCGAATTTTTTGAATAAATATTCGATAAACACACGTTTTTTGAATGTTTATTTGAGATCTAACGCAAATTGAGATGCTGACTGAGTGGCAACCAAAGTTTACTTTAGTTGCCGCCGTCGAAAAACAAAAAAAGCCGTAGAATATCGGCTCGGATCTACGACTTTTCGGTAATTTTTCGGGGTGTAACTAAAGTAAGAAAAGGTTTCCGCTTGTATACGCAAAATTTTAAAGAAGGAGAGTTACTTGATCTTTCGAATCATATTTCAATTCAAGTAGGTGAAAAAATTATGATGAAACGATCTCTTGCGGTTCTGCTTGCGTTGCTGTTGTCGCTGAACGCGGCGGCGGTGCTTGCGGCAGACACGGACTCGGGAGAAGACGGTGAAGTCGTGTATTTGGGTACTATCGATGACGTTACAGACGACCCCGAGATCGATGGTGACGCCGAAGAAGAAAGCGAACCCGAAGCAGAGGATGAACCCAAAGAAGAGGCTATCCCCGAGAAAAAGGACAGATCCATGCCGACCGCTGTCGCCGACACGGGAAGTGTAGAGCTCACAAGCTCGGAGTATTGCGTAGGCAAATTCGCGTCCGGCTATGCGTGGGGAACTGACGAGGACGGAAGTGCCGTATTTGGAGATTACGCGAATGCATTCGATGGCGACACGGCTACTTACTACAGATCTGATGATTATGGTAACGAGATAAGTGTGGCTATCGAGCTTGGTGCCTATGAGAGCGATATCTACGCGAAGCTTGATAAGATCGAGATCTATCCGGCAGTAGGGGAGGAGGAAGACTTCTCTTATCGTATGAGCGACCTAATGATCCAGGGCTCTACAGATAGTAACAACTGGATAACACTTTATCGTTTCCCGAGTAATCGTGAATACGAAGCAGATTGGTACACTGTCGACGCAGACGAACTCCTGTCTGCGGCAGACTACAGCTTCACGCAGTTCCGCGTTGTCAACTATATCGAACCCTTGACCGTTGGCGAAGTCAAGCTCTACGGTACGATATCTGACGATGCCGCTGACGCATTCCCGACCGAATTTACTGAGCCTATCTACTCCTATATGACCGTAGAGCAGTACATAGAGTGGGCAGGAGAAGGCGAGACGTTCGACGATTGGTATTTCAAAGATACTGTTGATGATGAAGGTACGACCCGTATCGAATCCGAGATCGGTAAATACGGTATCCAAAACCAGATCATCATCATGGACGGTGTCGGCTTCAATAATACCGCGCTCGACCTTTCCGATGAGATCGACGGTCATTCCGTATTTGCGGTATACTCCAATGCACTTTTCGGAAAGAGCATCACCTCCGTTACCATGGACGATAGCTCCACCTGCAAGTACATTCTTAACAATGCGTTCATCTCCTGCGGAGACCTTACGAGCGTGACCGTATCAAAGGCTCTGTACAGAGTGGACGACTGGGCGTTCCAGTACTGCCCGATCACGGGATTCGAAGGTCCGGCACGTGAAGACTTTACTGAAGAAGAGCTTGAAGATCGCGGCTACAACTACGTTTTCGTTGAGGATGGTGTGCTGTTCCGTAATGAAGATCTGGTCTGCTACCCACGGGCAAAGAGCCACGTAGACAGCTACACAGTTCCGGATTACGTTTCGACCATCGGAAACGGTGCTTTCATACTTGCCGACATTGATACGATCAGAATGAACGGAAACGTTCTGTGGGTACGGTACGGCGCATTCGGAAACAGCACAGTAAAGGAAGTCTATCTTTCCCCGAACCTCCGTTACCTTGGGGGCTGGGCATTCCAGAATTGTAAAGACCTTGTCTATGTCGAGTGCCTCAGCGATAAGCTCGAGGTGGATATGTATGGTGAAGGTGAATCGGACTATGAACCATATATGTTCTACGGCACAGATCCCGAGAATGTTCGTTCAGAAGAAAACGACCCAATTATCGTCTGCGGCTACGAAATGGGTACGCTTCACCGCTGTGTGATTCATACCCGAGCTCTCTGGACGGATCCTGAGAGTGAGATCTGCTATATGGATCACGTTGTCTTCCAAGCATACGAAAACGAGACCATAACATGGTACATCGCCCAATACGATGTTTGCGCTGAAGACGAAGTATTCATTATCGGCGTTTCCGCACCTCTCGATGCCACGATCGACACTCTCCCCACCGAGATCGGCGGTATGAAGGTCGTCGGTCTGAATCGTGAGAATGATATATGGAGCGGACTTACCAACGATGACCGTGTCGGTAAGGCGACCGGTACATTCGTTGTTCCCGAGGGCGTTCGTTACCTGTGGGGTCGTCCCTTCTCGGGCTGCGAGAACCTTGAAGAACTCGTTCTCCCCTCCACCCTCGAGGAAGTCGATGCTCTCCACGATAACGTTCCGAACCTCAAGGAGTTCGTTGTAGCGGAGGATAACCCCTACTTCTTCACAGAGGATGACGGCGCAACTCTCTACCGTAAGGAAGGAAGCGGCTTCTACATCCTTTCCTTCGCCGGCGGCAGTGGTCTGACTCATATCGATGTCAAAGACGGAACTACTGCTGTCGAGTATTCCGCATTCCAGCACACACCCATCGAGACTGTAACACTCCCCGGATCCGTTCGCGAGATCGGAAGCTGGGCGTTTGAGGGAAGCTCCCTTAAGGAGATCACTCTCCCGAAGAACGTGAACGTTCTCGGTGATCGCGCATTCGCGAGTTGCCAGAACCTCGAAGCTGTAATTGTAGAGAGGATCAGTGACTTCTGTGCCGAAGAATACGATTGGACTGATTACCCCAATGTATTCGAGGGTTCTGAAAAGTACGCCGTCTATGTATTTGAAAATACCGGTGCACACCGTGCGGCAGAAGACTATGGATGGAATTACGTAATTCTGGAGAATGCATGGACCGTCTACGAGACCTACACCGCTGATGACGGCGTTCACCTGAGCGCAGTCCTTCCGGCAAGCAGTGAGCGCGAGTTCACGATCCCCGAAGACGTAATGGTCATCGATGACGGCGTATTCAAGGGTAAGGTTGTTGACAAGGTAACATTCCCGAGTACGCTTCATACCATCGGTGCGGAAGCCTTCGCAGGCTGTGATACGTTTGATGTAGAATTCGCCGGAGCTGTCGAGCTGCATTGGGATGATTCCTCGTTTGATTTTGACTTTAGTGATGTTTACTTCAGCAAGCACTACTCTGATGAGACGGATCCTGCCATAGATGGTATCACCTACTTACTGACTGCACATAACGAGGAACTCCGCGAAGCTATGGTGGTCGGCTACAGTGAGAGTGCCATTGACGAAAACGGCGTTCTTAATATTCCCACGACAGTTACATATGGAGGCGATACATACACCGTTGTTGCTATCGCATCCGGTGCGCTGGATCCCTCCAATAATGATAACGCACCCAGCCCCACCTCTATAGTTCTCCCCGATACCATCCGTTACATCGGTGACGAGGCTATGGCATGGCACGGCGACGAGCTTAAGTCCGTAAAGCTCCCGAAGAACGTTCGTTATATCGCTAACAGCTTCGTATTCGGTTGTACGGGTATCGAAAGCTACACGGGTCTCGACCGCTTTGAGAACGAAATCAGCGAAAACCCCTTCCGTCTCATAAGCGTTGCTGATGACGTTGACGCTGTCATGAACGTTTGGAATGAGAAGATACTTTGGGCATATCCGCAGGGCAACGAGGCTACCGAAATTACTATTCCCTCCGGTGTAGAGGCTATCGGTTGGAGTGCGTTCCGTGATACTCAGTATCTCAAGACTGTGAATATCGAGGAAGGTCTCAGAAACATCTACGGTAGCTCCTTCGCAAGCTCTCAGGCACTCGAGACTGTGACCGTTCCCGCAAGCGTACTCTTCATTGACAGCAGTGCGTTCAACGATTGCAACAGCCTTACGAAGATCGATATCAGTAAGAAGAACGATAGATATGAGTGGCGTGAGGATGACGGCACAGTCCGCGACGATGACGGAAAGATTCTCCATATCCTCGCGCTCGGCACGATCCCCGAAGACGGCATATACGAAATTTCCGATGACGTTGAAGCTATCGCTAATCAGGCGGCACAGGAAAGCAGCAAGCTTAAAGTACTCATCATTCCCGAAAGCGTGAAGGAGATCGGCGACTGGTCGTTCAGCAGAAGCTACGCTCTCGAAAAGGTATTCATCAAGGGTCAGGTAGACTTCATGAACATGGATGTGTTCGCGTATTGCGAAAATCTCGAGTACATCAAGTATTACGGTGATGCGATCGACATTTGGCAGTACGAATGGGACGAATTCACCGTTGCGTGGGAGCTTGATGAAGACGGAAATGAGGAATCAAGGAAGTTTGACCTCATTCTCGTGAATATGGAAGGCTGGGGCGACCCGCTGTGCTTCCATATCGATGATGGCAACGGAAATTGGTATTACGGTGGAGACGACGACCCGGACTTTGAGTATTATCCCCACAACAACCCCTACTTCGATTGCACATTCGGTGATGTTCTGGTGGAATTTGTCGGTACGACGATGACCCTTGCAAACAGCCTTTCCGTTGATTTCGTCTTCGACATCACAGACCTTGGCATATCCCCCAATGGTGACAGTGGTTACTACGCAAAGATCGTCAAGTCCTATGCAGACGGTAGAGGATCTGTTACCGTGACCGTTCCGCAGAGCGAGTGGAAGCAGTATAGCGGCTATCTCTGGTACGCATCCTTTGACGGCGTAGCCGCTAAGGAGATGTGCGACAATATCGAGATCACGCTCTTTAACGAGGATGATGTAGCGGTAAGCAAGACGAGGAAAGACAGCATCCGCGAATACGCAATGCGTATGCTTGCAATGGAATCTGTTACAGCTAACGAAAAGCTTCGCAGAGTTTACGTTGATATGCTGAACTACGGTGCGGAAGCACAGAACCAGTTTAGCTACAACACCGGCGACCTTGCAAACAAAGAACTCACTGACACACATAAGTCCTACGCTACCGAGAGCGTTTCTCCGACCGACCACCGTGTAAACGGTATCGGCTACGCCGGAACGACCCTCACTCTCGAGAGCCGTATCTGCCTCGACTTCGTCTTCAATGACAGTGTACTCGGCGATGCTATAGACAGTCTTTACGCTATCGCCACCTACACGGATCACTACGGCAAGTCGCATACAGTCCGTATAGAGGGCGAGGACTTTGGCACGATATCCGACAAGTACCATTATGTTTCCGTAAACACGATGGCTGTTGCGGATTGCTATCAGATCGTAGAGTGTGTCGTATACGATGCAGAGGGCGATCAGATCGCAGGTGCAAGTGACAGCGTAGAGGGCTACGTTGCGAGAAACCTTGGTAAGCTGAATGACATGGTGACTGCCATCATGAAGTTCGGTGATTCCGCTTATAAGTATTTCGACAAGTAATAAACAGACATTGGATGCGTCTCACGTTTGAAGCGTGAGATGCATCCACCCCGGTATTTGACCCGGGGCATGGGTCGGAACAATGCTTCCGATCCGTGTCCGAGGTCAAGCCCGAAAAAATCAAAGGAGAGGACAAATGAACAAAAGGATAACCAGTATATTAACGACAGCCGCGCTTCTGCTCGGAATGGGACAGGCAGTCAGCGCGTACACACCGGAGCAGGAGAGAGCGGCGGATGCACTGAATGCACTCGGACTGTTCCTCGGTACGGAAAAGGGCTATGAGCTTGACAGTCCTCTGAACCGTGTGCAGGGTATAACGCTTCTCGTCCGCATACTCGGAATGGAGAACGAAGCGAACGAGGGCGAATACGAGCTGCCCTTCACCGATGTACCCGAGTGGGCGGTCGGCTATGTCGGCTACGCCTACGAGAACGGCATAACCAACGGTATCGATGCAAAGACCTTCGATTCAAACGGAACGATGACGGACTATATGTTCCTCACACTGGTGCTTCGTGCGCTCGGCTATTCCGATAAAGGCGAGACCTCCGATTTTGTGTGGGATGCACCGTATACTCTTGCGGAGCAGACGGAGCTTATAGCAACTCTCGATCCCGATACCGAGTTCACACGCGGTGATGCAGTCGTTATCTTTTGGAAGGCTATGTGTGCAAAGCTCGTCGGAACCGAGCTGACACTTGGTGAACGTCTTGTTGAGCAGGGCGTGTTCGATGATGCATCGTACACCGTGGCAAAGGACATTTACGTAAACGGCAAGAAGACCGAAACGACCCCCTCCGACACTGCGAAGAAGGACGATACCTCAAAGGATCAGAAGAAGGATCAGTCTGTAAGCGACACGAGCGATAAAGACGATACCTCCGACTACGACTACGATAGCGGTAACGACTCCGACTACAGCTATTCGAGTGACGATAGCGGTCACGATAACAGCGATAATGACGATTCCTACGATAACGATGATGGTTATCATTGGGATGATTGGAACGATTCCAGCGACTCCGGAGACTCGGGCGACTCCGGTGACTCCGGCGATTCCGGTGATTCGGGTGATTCGGGCGATTCGGGTGACTCCGGCGACTCCAGCGACTCCGGCGATTCCGGTGACTCCGGCGATTCCGGTGACTCGGGCGACTCCGGTGATTCCGGTGACTCGGGCGACTCCGGTGATTCCGGTGATTCCGGCGACTCGGGTGATTCGGGCGACTCGGGTAACTCCGGCGACTCGGGTAACTCCGGTGATTCCGGTGACCTCATCATTTCCGGAAACGAGAATCAGCTTCCTATCGGTTGAGTCAACAGAAGAGATATTGCTGAATATAAGAGGACTTTCGAAAGAAGGTCCTCTTTTCTGTTGCTTCGGCGAGGGCGCAAAAATGGACAGATCTCACCATACGTGTTAAAATATTGTTTCGGATGTAGATGAAATGTTACGTATATGACACGAAAATGTCATACTTGCATATAAAAATGAATATACAGTCGAATATAAACGTTAAAATCGACAGATGGTTTTTGTTGGACTTTTCAGTAGAACCGTGGTATAATAGATAGTGTAAAAAGCCTAACGGAAAGTATACTTTAGTTGCCACACAAAAAAACGCCCGAAAGCTGCATTTTAAGCCGAAGAAATTCGGCTTTGTTTTATTTTTTCACATTGGCAACTAAAGTATAGCTTTGATGTCAGCGAAAGCGAATTTTTCCGTCTGCTTTGACACATAATTTTTCTATATCTTTTTCAGGAGGAACGCTATGAAAAAGCTTTTTGCTCTGCTGCTTGCGACAGTCATGTGCCTTTGCGTACTTTCCGCTTGCGGCAGCGATGAGAGTGTCGGCTACACATATCGTGCGGCATCAACGGCTCTCGGCACTAACTGGAATCCGCATACATGGGAGAACAGTACGGATGATACCATCAACGGCTATATCACCTCTCCGTTCGTAACCATGTCCATTTTGGATTCCGAGAACGGCGTATATCAGTGGATATACGAAATGGCTACCTACATTACCGACGTAACGAAGGATCATCAGGACGATCTGACAAAGTACGGAGCGACTCTGCCCGATGGTAAGAGCGCGTCGCAGGTCACGAACGGTTATGTATTCGAGATCGGTCTGAATCCCGATGCAAAGTGGGAGGACGGTACCCCGATCAACGCTGACACCTATATCTACTCCATGCAGCAGCTCCTCAACCCTCAGATGTTCAACTATCGTGCGAACCTGTACATCTCCGGTGAGAGCGCACTTGCCGGCGGCTCGAATTACTACTATTCCGGCTCGCCGATCTTTGAAGCGATAGTACCCGCATATGAGGAGGAGGGAGACTATTCCTATGACCTCGAAGCAGGTATCGCGAACGGTGAAGTGTATATCAACGTGAACAGCGCGGATATCACTCTCTACAGCATGAGCCTTGCAGACCTCAACTCGAGCTACGGTCTCGGTCTCGATGCAGATATCACCGACCTTGCCAATTCCGCAAACGCATACGGCTACACGAAGATCACCGACACCAACCGTGAAAAGGCTCTCGGCGTAGTCAAGTCCATCCTCAACGACCTCTTCGGTATCACCGATGAGACCGAGGTCGCAAACTACACGATGGAAGCACTCTTCCGCGATACAGGCGAAAAGGGTGAGGTGTATTCCTATGACACCGTCGGCTGCTATAAGGTAGACGACTATACCATCCGTTACGTTACTCAGAACTCGCAGGATATCAACTACTTCCTCACGAGCTGCACCAGCACATGGCTCGTATACGAGCCTCTGTACGAGGCAGGTAAGGATACCTCCGGTGAGCTTGTAACAACGAACTACTGCTCCTCCAAGGAGACCACTATGGCATACGGTCCGTATAGGATCGAATCCATGCAGCCCGACCGTCAGATCGTCTTCGTTCAGAACGAGAACTGGTACGGCTGGGACAGAGACGAGAGCGGTGAACTCGTAAGAGACGAAAACGGCAATCTCGTATCCCACACGAACTTCCTCGTTGACGGTCAGAACGTCCGTCAGTATATGACCACCTCCATCGTTATCGACGTTATGGAAGAAGCTGCTATGAAGCAGGCATTCCTCAAGGGTGAGCTGAACGACTGGACGCCCGAAGCAGAGGAGCTTCCGAACTACGCGACCTCCGATAAGCTCTATAAGGTCGATGAGACCTACACCATGTCCTTCTTCTTCAATACCAACGAGAACGCACTGAAGGAAATGGACAATTCCAAGGGCAACACCAACTCTATCGTCCTTTCCAATACCAACTTCCGTAAGGCGTTCAGCCTTGCAATGGATCGTTCCGAGTACGTCACCGCGACAGCCGGCTATAAGCCTGCTTACGCACTGATGAACAACCTCTACTTCTACGACGTTTACAACGATCCGAACTCCTCCTACCGTGGTTCTGACGAAGCAATGCAGGCAGTCTGCAACCTGTACGGTGTCGAATACGGCGAAGGTAAGGCATACGCAACTCTGAAGGATGCCTATGACTCCATCAGCGGCTATAACCTTACAGAAGCAAAGAACCTTATGAAGACTGCGTGCGATGAACTCGTAGCGGCAGGTCTTTACACCAAGGGTGAGGATATCACCATCCGTATCGGTTGGGCAAAGGGTGCGCTCCAGTCCTCCGATAATAACCAGGTCGCACTGATGAACAAGTACATCAACGCGGCAGTAGAGGATTCCGGCTTCGGTAAGGTAACTCTCGAAGCAGTCGGTAATCTTGACGACCGTTACAGCGCGGTATCCGGCGGCGAATTCGCTATCGGCTACGGTGCATGGGGCGGCGCGGCATTCTATCCCTTCCGTAACCTCCAGGTATACTGTGATAACGACCAGTACGATATCAACGAGGCAGCCTGCTGGAATCCGGCAGCCGAGCAGCTCACGCTGACGGTAAACGGCGAGGACGTGACCATGACGTGGAAGGATTGGTCGAACGCTCTGATCGGTAACGGTCAGTTTGCTTCTGCCGACAATAAGACCAAGCTTGCGATCACCGCAGACCTTGAGCAGCTCTATCTCGAAAAGTACTATCGTATCCCGATCTGCGGTACGACAGCCTGCGAGATACTCTCCTATAAGTGCAGCTACTATACGGACGAATATAATATCATGTATGACTTCGGCGGTCTCCGCCTGATGACCTACAATTATAACGATGCCGAATGGGAAGCTTTCGTTAAGGATCAGGGTGGCACTCTCAGCTACGAATGATCTGTAGGCACAAATCGTCGGATATATCCGATACGATCCACCGGACAGGGAGAGCTTTCTCTCCCTGTCTTGTGATATCCGGCAACTGCCCGATAACTAAAAGATCGGCGGCTTTCGTAACGCGGCGGCCGAAAAGGAGAGACATTTATGACAAAATATGTACTGAAAAGGGTACTCCTGATGCTGCTGACGCTTTTCGTTATTACAACGATCTGCTTTATGCTTATCCGGATACTCCCACGTGAGCTGCCGCAGGACAAAAACCTACAGGCAGTCATCAATGCCCGTTGGGAAGCCCTGGGCTACAATAAGCCGCTGCTCGTGCAGTACGGCATATATCTTAAAAATATCATTACGAAATGGGATTTCGGAACCTCGTGGTACGTTGATTTCCGTGAACCCGCATGGAACGTCCTCGTGGACAGACTGCTCCCGACCGTTCTTGTAAACCTTTATTCCTTCGTGCTTTCTATACCGCTCGGTATCGCGCTCGGAATATTTGCCGCAGTCAAAAAGAATAAATGGCAGGATCAGCTGATCAGTACGCTTGTAATGGTCTGTGTTTCCGTGCCGCCATACGTCTACGGCTTTATCGTACAGTATTTCCTTTACTTCAAAGCGGGACTATTCCCACTACAGGTGCTTTCTCTTGCAGATGCCGGAGGCTCATGGTTCTCCTGGAGTATGTTTTACAGCATGATACCGCCGATCCTTACGCTGTCCTTCAGCCAGATCGCCGGACTTTGTCGTTTTACTCGTGCGGAGCTTACCGAAACTCTCACCTCCGACTATATGCTGCTTGCACGTACAAAGGGACTTACACGCGCACAGGCAACGACACGCCACGCGCTGAAAAACGCTATGGTTCCGATACTTCCGATGATAATATCGACGTTCGTATCGATCCTCAGCGGCTCCATGATAATTGAAAAGATCTTTGCGGTTCCCGGTGTAGGTCAGCTCTATATAAAATCCATCAACCTGCTTGACTATGACGTGTTTATGATGGATACGATCTTCTACACCTTTGTCGGGCTTCTTGCCGGGATCGTTGTTGATATCAGCTACGGATTTATCGATCCGAGAATCAGAATGGGGCAGAAAAAGTGATGAAAAAAACAGCAGATCAAATAAATATCCCGGCAGAAAAATTCACGTTCGTGAATCACGGGGAACGTATATCGGATAAAAAATTCGATGATAAGCCGATCAGCTACTTCAAGGATGCGTGGATACGCTTCCGCAAAAACAAGGCTTCTATCGTTGCGGCTTGTATAATCCTGCTGATCGTACTGTATTCCTTCCTTGCTCCGATCCTTACGACCAATTTCGACAGTACCTTTATGGACGTCTATTATGCCAAAAAGCCGCCGCGCAACGTAACTCTTGCGGAGATCGGCATTTCGGACGGCGCGACCTCTCGTGATTTCGAGGAAAAGGGACTTATAAAGGCAGTTTCCATCGGAATGGGCGCGGAGGATGTCGAGGGGGACGGAAATGTCACTCTCGAGGAGGGTCTTGCAAGCTATTATCAGCCGATGCGTAAGATAGGCGAGGGCTACGAGGCAAGCGAGATAAAGGGCTCTGCACCGAAGACCTATTACAGAGGACGTATCGATAACTATCTTGAGGTCGGCTTCCTCTATAAGAGCATCGAGCAATCGGAATACAAAAAGATCGTTGAGTGGCAGGAGGAAACAGGCTATCAGGTGCTGTTCCCACTCATACAGAACAACGAGTATAACATTGATGTAAGCGACGCTAATAACTGGTACAAGAGTCTCAAGGGTACTCCCGTTCGCGTAAACGCCGACGGTACGGAGACAAAGATAAAGTACAAAGAGGGAATGACACTTGAGGATAACTATAAGCGCGATGCAAACGGCGACCCCATCTACTACGAATATACAGGCGGTGGAGACCACGAGACCGCACAGTATAAGGTCAGAGTGCTTTATTACAACTTCTACCGTTACATGAACGGCTTTGAACCCGAATACTTCATGGGTACAGACAGTCAGGGCTACGATCTGTCGCTCCGTATGGCAGGAGGTATACGTCTGAGCCTTCTCGTTGCGGTGTGCGTTTCCGCGATAAACCTGACCCTCGGTGCGATCTACGGCGCGATAGAGGGCTATTACGGCGGCGCGATAGACATAATATTGGAGCGAGTCTCCGATATACTGAGCGGAGTTCCGTTCGTCGTCGTTGCAACTCTGTTCCAGATACACCTGTCACAAAGGGTCGGTGCTGTACCAAGCCTGCTCTTTGCCTTCGTACTGACCGGATGGATAGGAACGGCAAGCCGTACACGAAGCCAGTTCTACAGATTCAAGTCGCAGGAATACGTCATTGCGGCAAGAACTCTCGGCGCACGTGATGCACGTATCATATGGAAGCATATCTTCCCGAATTCGCTCGGAACTATCATTACGGCAAGCGCACTCGTTATTCCCGGGGTAATAAACAGCGAAAGTATGCTCAGCTACCTCGGAATAGTCAAGCTCGGAAGCACAGAGACCACCTCTCTCGGAACTCTTCTGTCCGATGCTAACGGAATATGGACGAACTATCCGCACCTGATGATATTCCCGGCTATAGTCCTTTCACTTCTTTTGATATGCTTCAATCTCTTTGGTAACGGTCTGCGCGATGCGTTCAACCCGTCTCTGCGCGGCGTGGAGGAGTAACATTATGAGTAAAATTCTCAAGGTCAATGGTCTGAAGATATCCTTCCGCACGGCAAACGGTACGCTTAAAGCGGTACGTGACATTTCGTTCGAGCTGGAACGAGGTAAGACCCTTGCGATCGTCGGTGAATCCGGCTCGGGAAAATCCGTCACCTCAAAGGCGATACTCGGTATCCTTGCCGGAAACTCGATGATCGAGGGCGGCGAGATACTGTATGACGGACGTGACCTCCTCAAGATATCGGAGGAGGAGATGTGTAAGATACGCGGTGACAGGATATCCATGATATTCCAAGACCCGCTGTCGTCCCTGAACCCGATAGTAAAGATAGGTCGTCAGATAACGGAGGCTATGCTTCTGAAAAACAAAACGACCAGAAAAGCCGCACGAAACGAATTCAATACGCTTCTTGCACTTCTCAAGGAGCATATAATAGCCGCTCTCGGTGAGGACAGAAAAGCGGAGATAACGGAAAAGATAGAGACCTTCGACCGCTTCAACAGTGAGGCGATAAAGTGGGAGAACAGCTACAATAACGCACGTTCCTCTACCGAGGCTACACTTTCCGATATCGAGGACATACTGTTTCTTGCGGAGAAAAAGCAGCGTCTCGACGTAAAGAGTCGTATCGCCGATACTCAAAAGAGCCTTAGCGGAGTACGTGACGTGTTCCTCACGGCAGACTATGACGAACGACTCTCCGCACTGTCATCAAAGCTAAAGCAGACTGCCTCAGCCTACCGTGCGCCAAAGACAGGTGAGGAGGATACCGCCTTACTGAACGAGCTGTGTCCGCTCCTCTCCGAGCTTCGTGTTCTGCTTCGCGAGCTTCTTTCGCAGACCGCACCGAATTTTTTCCGTATCGGCTACTACAAAATGAAGCTTCCCGAGGCAGACCTTCGCGCAGTGCCGGTCGAGGAGCTCAATGAGACCGCACTTACGTATCTCAACGAAAACTTCATGAACGATTTCCTTGCACTTGAGGAGCAGGGCGTTTCGCATTCGTTTAATGAAGCACTCGAGAAAAAGAGGAACGTCATTGCAGAGCTTGCAAAAAGACGTGCCTTCTTTGCGGAGGGTGAGCTTGAGCATTCTGCCGCACTGAAGACCGCAAAGGAGCTTGCCGATCTGGTAGAAGACTCTATAGACCGTCTTGAGATCGTGAAGGACAGCCTTTCGTATACCTTCCGCACGAGCTTAAACGGTGCTATCGAGAAATATTGCATGGCACGTATCAAGAACCCCAAGGAGGAAGCGCGCTTTGCAAGACAGTCCAAGAGGAGGGAAGCTCTGATCGCACGAGGAAAGACCGTTGACTGGAAGGTCGTTCCGAAGACCGTCTACGATCTGGACGAGCTTCGAGACAGCATACTCGGCGTACTCGATACGATGAGTGAGCATTACAGTGCATACGTAGCATCCGCAGGGTCGGTCGATCTTCGCGCAAGAAGTGTCATGATAGTCGATCACCTAAAGGAAAGGGCTTCACAGGTGGTATATCGTATCACCGGACAGATGGCAAAGGAAAAAGCGATACGCCTTATGGAGGAGGTCGGTATACCCGAGCCTCGTATCCGTTATTATCAGTATCCGTTCGAATTCTCGGG
>CAYSKU010000035.1:0-13876 GCA_964431775.1 uncultured Ruminococcus sp.
ACGCAGGTGATGCAAGCTACGGCTTCAGCCAGCAGAACCCTTGGTTCTTACGTATGATGGAAAAGGACTGGTTCAGAGAGCTTGCGGCAATGCGCTTCATCGAGCTTGAAGAAAAGGGCGTATTTGAGAGTCTGATCAAGGAGCTTGACAGCGTATACGAGACCTGTGAGGAATCGTTCATACATAACTTCGAAAAGTGGCCGATCTTCGGACAGCGTATCAATATGGAGACCGATATCATAATGTCCTTCGATACTCCGAGAGAGCATTTCGACTATCTCAAGGAATGGCTCGGCAACCGTATAATCTGGCTGTACGATAGGTTCGAGAGTATGCTCGGCTGAGCGGCGACATATCACATAACACAACGGCTGCGGCAAAAAAGTCGCAGCTTTTGTGTTATGACGTATATCGACTCTTTAAAAATCACAAAAGATGTGCTATAATAATAGCGTTCCGAAAATTTAGGCGTTGTTTGAAAAAGAAGGAGATATGTACAGGAGCAAAAAGCTCCGCTATCTGTGCATATTGACTTTTTTCAAACACGCCATAGTGTCAATGGTGTCACAAAGACCGTGACAGATAAAATAATTTCCACGAAAGGGACATGACCCATGTATCAGATAATCAGAAAAAAGGTGCTGAATCCGACAGTCATACAAATGGATATATCCGCACCGCACGTTGCAAGGAAAGCGGAGGCAGGGCAGTTCATCATCCTTCGCACCGATCCTGACGGGGAACGTATCCCGCTGACGATCGCAGACAGAAATATCGAGGAGGGAAGCGTTCGTGTGATCTTCCAAAAGGTCGGCGCGACTACAGACAGACTTGCCAAAATGGAGGAGGGGGACTTCCTTTCCGATTTTGTCGGACCTCTCGGACGTGCGACAGAGACGGAGGGACTTCGAAAGGTCGCAGTCGTCGGAGGAGGTGTCGGCTGTGCGATAGCGTACCCTGTTGCAAAGAAGCTCCATAGCTCTGGCTGTGAGGTACACACGATAGTCGGCTTCCGCAGTCGTGACCTTGTCATACTCGAGGACGATTTCAGGGAGGTCTCGGATCGCTTTGTGCTGATGTCCGATGACGGAACGGCAGGCGAAAGGGGACTTGTCACCGACGCGCTCCGCACTCTCATCGAGTCGGGCGAACGCTACGATGAGGTAATAGCGATAGGACCTCTCGTGATGATGAAATTCGTCTCCGCTCTGACAAAGGAGTACGGTATAAAGACCGTTGTCAGCATGAATCCCATCATGATAGACGGAACCGGAATGTGCGGCGGCTGTCGTCTCACGGTCGGCGGTAAGACAAGATTTGCCTGTGTTGACGGTCCGGAATTCGACGGTCACGAGGTCGATTTTGACGAAGCTCTGCGCCGTGGCGCGATGTACCGTGAATTCGAACGTCATGCACGTGAAGCCGGCTGTAACCTGATGAAAACGGAGGAAGCGTAAATGCCCGATATGTCTCTAAAGAAAAACGAAATGCCCACTCAGTCTCCAGAGATCAGACGTAATAATTACGATGAAGTCGCACTCGGCTATACGGAGGAGCTTGCTCTTGCCGAAGCAGGGCGTTGCCTGAACTGCCCGACCATGCCGTGCGTGAACGGATGTCCGGTCGGGATAAAGATACCCCATTTCATCAAAAAGCTTACGGAGCATGATATCGAGGGTGCGTACCGTGTGATCGCCGATGCAAGCTCCCTTCCGGCTGTGTGCGGACGTGTATGTCCGCAGGAGTTGCAGTGTGAGGCACAGTGTGTGCGCGGCAAAAAGGGAGAGCCTGTCGCGATAGGTCGCCTCGAACGCTTCGTTGCGGATCGACATAACGCCGACTCGACCGTCCTCCCGAAGCGTCCGACCCCGAACGGACATAGGGTAGCCGTCATTGGCTCGGGACCCTCCGGACTCACCTGCGCCGGAGAGCTTGCCGGACGAGGCTATGACGTAACGGTATTCGAAGCACTGCACACGGCAGGCGGCGTTCTCGTATACGGAATTCCCGAGTTCCGTCTTCCGAAAAGCATCGTACAGCGCGAGATAGATTCGCTCCGCGCACTTGGAGTAAAGATAGAGACTAACATGGTGATCGGTAAGGTGTTGTCGGTAGATGAGCTGTTTGAGGACGGCTTTGAGGCAGTGTTCATCGGAACGGGTGCGGGACTTCCGCGCTTCATGGGTATCCCCGGGGAGAACCTTTGCGGAGTATATTCCGCGAACGAATTTTTGACACGTATAAACCTCATGAAGGCGTACCGTGACGACTCCGCTACCCCTGTAAAGAAAGCGAAAAACGTTGCCGTGGTCGGAGGCGGCAACGTTGCGATGGATGCGGCACGCTGTGCAAAGCGTCTCGGCGCGGAGAACGTATATATCGTCTACAGACGAGGTGAGGCTGAGCTTCCGGCACGTGCCGAGGAGGTCGAACACGCGAAGGAGGAGGGTATCATATTCCGTCTCCTGACTAACCCCAAGGAGATCCTTGCAAACGAGAGCGGAGAGGTCGGAGGTATGCGCTGTGTTTCAATGGGACTCGGAGAGCCGGACGAGAGCGGCAGACGCAGACCGGTCGAGCTTGAAGGCTCCGACTTTACGATGGAGGTCGATTGTGTCATAATGTCTATCGGAACAGCACCGAATCCGCTTATCAGAAACGCGGCATCGGGACTTGAATTCTCCGAACGCGGAGGTATCATCACGGACGAGAACGGTCAGACCTCGAGAGTCGCAGTGTACGCCGGGGGAGATGCGGTAACAGGTTCTGCTACGGTCATCCTTGCTATGGGTGCAGGCAAGACTGCCGCACACGCCATAGACGAATATATAAACAGTCGCTCAAAATAAAATAAAAAACGCACGGAACTTTTTTCCTTTTGATGTCGTCTAACAGCCGTAAAGGATAAATAAAAAAACAGACGAGGAAGATCATGATGAAGAAAAAGCTGTTCCGTGCGTTTTCTGTTGTTGGTATCGCGGCGGCATCACTGCTCGTGTGCGGTGTGCTTTCGTTTTTCGTGCTTATCGTTGCGGGTGCGTCACCGAAGCTACAGACCATATGGATATGCTCGGCAATGCGTACCATGTCACATAAATATCTGGCTACCGCTTTCTTTTCCGACGAATATATCGCGGAGGTAATGGAGAAGAACGAGGTTGACGACAGCGGCTACGATTCGGAGATACTCACCTTTGGTAAGAACGATAAAACTCCGACAGACCCGAACGAGGGTCTATACGAGATATTGTCAAAGGAGACCGAACCCGAGACCGAGTCCGAAACGGAAGCGGAGACCGAACCCGAGACCGAGGAGGTAACGGAGGAGGAGATCGAACAGGTACCACCGGAGTCGGAGGAGACCGAAGCCGAGGTCGAGATCGAGCCGATCCCCACGGAGACCGAGCAGAGCGCGGAGGAGACCAAAGCACCCGACTATATCTCGGAGGGCTACGAGCTGCTCGAGGACGGACTGTACCTAAAGGAGGTGTCGGGGACAACATGGCGCGGCTACGTCATGCTCGTTGAAGATCCGCTTCGGGTAAAGCTCGTTGATACCTCACAGCAGTATTACTGCGGAGAGAACGTCATGACGATGACTACGAACGCAGGAGCGATCGCAGGTATAAACGGCGGCGGCTTTCAGGACGGTGCGAACTACGACTCAAACGGAGGAACTCCTGCTGGACTTCTCATAGAGGACGGTAAGCTCGTGCATCCGTTCGTCATAGACGAGACCGTATATAATATGATCGGCATAAATACCGACGGCGCACTCGTCCTGCGGCATTGTACGACAGGGTGGGCTTTAGATAACGGCATAGTCAGCGCAGTCTCCTTTGCACCGTTCCTTGTCGTGAACGGAGAGGGACTTATCGGAGAGGGAAGCGGCGGCTGGGGCATCGCTCCGCGTACCGCGATAGGACAGCGTAAGACAGGTGAATTCCTGCTTCTTGTGATAGACGGCAGACAGGTCGATTGGAGCATCGGCTGTGACCTCGACGTTTTGCAGGACGTAATGCTCGAGGAGGGCGCATATAACGCCGCCATGCTCGACGGAGGAAGCTCTACCGCAATGGTATATAACGGTGAGTACGTCAATCGACCGAGCCTCGGACACGAACGCTGGATAAATAATTGCTTTGTCGTCACAAAGGGTGCGGAGTGATATACAAAATAATATATACGAAAAACGGGGAGAAGCTGCGGCTTCTCCCCAAAATGTATTCTTGCTATTTTATCTGTTGTTGATGAGCTTGGTCAGCTCAACGGGCTCAACTATCTTTCCGTCCTTGTAGACACGCATATTACCGGATGCGATCTCGTCGATGAGTATGACCTCACCGTTGTTGTAGCCGAACTCGAACTTGATATCCCACAGCTCGAGACCGATGGACTTAAGGTCGTCTGCAACGATCTTGGTGATAGCGAGAGTCTGCTCCTTCATGCTTGCGAACATTTCGGGAGTCATAACGCCAAGTGCCGCAAGACCCTCGGAGGTAACGAGCGGATCGCCCTTTGCGTCGTTCTTGAAGGTGCATTCAACATAACCGCCCTCAAGGGGAGTGCCGTCGGCGATGTATTCGCCGTATCTGCGAATGAAGCTGCCCGTAGCAACGAGACGGCAGATGACCTCAAGACCGTGACCGAAAACGGTTGCGGGGAGGACTTCCATCTCTGCGGCATCGATGTTTGCGGAAACGTAATGTGTCTTTATGCCGGCTTTCTTGAGAAGCTCGAAGTAATAAACGGAGGTCTGGAGATTTGCCTTGCCGATACCCTCGATGGTCAGACCGACGCTGTTCTCACCGGGATCGAATACGCCGTCCTTGCCGGTGCAGTCGTCCTTGAACTTCAGCATAACGTTGCCGTTTTCAAGCTTGTAGACATCCTTGGTCTTGCCTTCGTAAATCTTGGTCATAAGAATACTCCTTTTTTTCTCTGTATGTGATACGATATCATCACGTAGATATTATATCACATTTTTTTCCTCTTGTCTGCAATTTTTATCAAAAAAACGCCGTTGCAATACCGATAAAATTTTTCGTCCGTATCCCACCTGTGACGGATATTTTGACGAAGTGCCGACCGTGACGTAATGCCTGCATATCAGACGGCGATCACTCCGTTACCTCGTTTTTGAGCGGATCCCACGCATCGCGCAGATAGCAGATCAGGAACAGCAGACATATCAGCAGATTGTGTGCGATCATACACGCCCACGCGGAGACGAGACCGAACGACAGCAGCTGCGTACATATGAACGTTCCGACTATACGAACGCCCCACATACCGATAACGTTGAAGAAAAACGGCAGCTTCGTTTTTCCGACCCCCTGCATCATTCCCTCCATGATTATCGAGAAGCCGTAGAACGGCTCCGATACCGCGACCATACGAAGAACGGTCGCGCCGAGCGTGATGACCTCCGCTTCGTCTGCGAACAGACGCATGAGCGAGGGCGCAACGGCAAACAGACATGAGCCGGAGACGACCATCAATGCGATCTCGAGCGGTATGAACATTGCCGCAAGCTCCTTCATACGCTTCCTGTCACGCGCACCGTAGGCGTTACCTGCGAGTGTGGCGGCGGCGGTCTGCATACCTTACCCGGGAATATAGAACGCCGACTCAACGGTATTTGCTATGGTGTGTGCCGCAGTCGAGACCTCACCGAGCGAATTTATCATCGATGCAAACGCCACATAGCCGAGAGACGTTCCGAAGCGTTGCAGCATATTCGGGAACGCCGTTCTCATGCACGGTCTCAGTATCCTCATGTCGGGACGAAGGCTCTGTCCCCTCGGGGAGAGTATCGGGTGCTTCCACAGGACTACGGTTATGTATATCCCACCTACCGTGAACGCTACCGCACTTGCCACAGCCGCGCCGATAACGCCGAGACCGCTGCCGTGTAAAGTCACCTCGTGACCGAATATGACCTTCGTCCGTGTCGGATAGATCATAATGTAGTTCAGCACCACGTTTACGATATTCGTGAGTATACCGACCTTCATCGGGGTCTTCGTGTCACCTGCCGCACGCAGGGCAGTACCGAACAGTATGCTTGCCGTTCGCGGAAGCATAGGTACATACAGAATGAAGAAATACGTTGATGCGAGCGGACGTATCGCCTCGTCCACCCTCATCCATACGGGTATCGCTCCGCTCAACGCGAGAGGGAGGAGCGTAAATAACGTCCCGACCGTAAGAACTACAAGAACCGTCTGCGCGACCGCACGTGAAGCGGAGGCTTTGTCGTTCGCACCGTAGGCACGTGCAATGTACGAAAGAAATCCGACACCGAACGCGGATACTGTGTTACCGATCAGCCAGCCTACGGTCGTAGTCGCGCCGACTGCCGCAGTTGCGGTCGTGCCGAGAGACCCGACCATTGCAACGTCTATGTACTGCACTGCGGTCTGCATGAGCTGTTCAAGCATAGTCGGCCACGCAAGACCGAGTATTATCGCCATCATTGAAAGATCGAGTCTGTGAGATGCTTTTGTTTTCATGTCTGCTCCTGTGCTGTGATACCGCGGCATCATCCGCAGTGTATTTACTACACCGAAGATTATACCCCCGCGCTGAATTTTTGTCAATAGCGTATGCTCGTGTCGATAGCCCGCACTGTAAACCACAAAATATTTATTCCTGTCGATATACGTGTTAAAAATATGACAAATATATAATTTATCTATTGCATTATTCGGAAGAATATGCTATAATTCATACTAACCGAATGGTTAATAAGGAGCAGCGCAATGCCTAACTACTCAGAAGAACAATATTTGACCAAAAAAGCAGAGATCATGGAGAAATGCTATGAGTGCTTCGCTGAGAACGGTCTTCACGGGACCGGCATACGGACGCTTGCAAGCTATTGCGGCTTCAACCATGCTATCTTTTACACATATTTTAAAGACCTCGATGATCTGATAATCCAGTCCACCGCACACTGTATGAGTAAGGTCGAGAACGACTTTATGGAAAAGGCTCCCGAAAATTTATCGGAGCTTGAGGAATTCATACGTAATATCCCGTACTGGACAGCGGAGCGGCACGGTAAAAAGTACAGGCTGATGTATCAGGTATATACACATCCGAAATATCGTGAATACGGTATGGAGTTTTTCCAGGGAGTAAACCGCCGATATCTCGAGTATGCCGGACAGCTTGAGCAAAAGCTCGGGATACCTGCCGACATACTTTGTCCTATGATATTCATCTTCATTCGTGCCTGCGTACACTTCGCGCTGTTCGAGGACGAATATTACCTGCAAATGCAGCTCAGAGTCTTGAAGATGAGCATCGAGATGTACCTCGGACGTCCCGAACAGAGCCGTGTGACTGCTGATAGCCTCAAGGCTATCACATCGTCGGCAATTGCCGAAGTATGCAAAACGGACACACGGTGTAAATAACGCAAAAGACCGAAAGGCTTTTAGATATAAGAGGAGGAAGAAAAATGACGAAGTTCAATAAGCTGCTGTCGGGTGCTCTTGTTGCCCTGATGGCGGCACAGACGGCTGTACCGATATTCGCATATAGTCCGAAGTATGCGGCATATATGCAGGAAAACGGTACGATCGTCATGACGGATTCTGCCGGAAATGCCGTCGTAGTGGACGAATCATGGGAAGAGACCTACCCGACAGGTACGTTTGCCTTTAGCACGACCCAGGTAAACATTGCCGAAAACGGTGAGACAGGCTCTATGACCTTGCATCGTCTCGGAGGCTCGAGCGGACGTGCGATCGCACGAGTCGATCTGATACCCGGTACGGCACTCATCGATGATGACAAGATGAGCTATGCCTACGCAGCAGGACGTGACGACTACTACGTAGAGGTAGAGAATCCGTCACTGAGCGCACTGACAGACCCTCTCGGCGGTGCGCCCGAGCTATACGAGAGCGGAACTGATGTCTATGATAGCGCATTGAGCAAGGCAGAGATCGAAAGACTCGGCTTGACAGATCCGAAGGTAGATTATTGCTTCCGCTTAAGGAATGTCCCGACAGCCACCGACTTTCAGTGGCAGATACGCCTGATCTCAAACGGCAGCTACGGCGAATGGACGGACATCGAGGGTGCGAATGACGAGCTGTTCCCCGCACCGGAGCAGGTAATGGAGGACATAGGATTTAGCGACTACGACCTTCGTTGTATCTATACCGTAGACGGCGTGCGTTACTGCTCGAATTCGGCTATCGAGGGAGAGGTATACGTAAAGCCCGATAAGTACGAGATGGAGGGCTGGGAGGAGCTTGCGGCACAGTACGAGGCTTCTATCAATGCAGGTCAGGAATTCTCTCGGATAATCTTCGAGGGTAATGAATACGACAACTACTCTATCTACGTAGTGTTCGCGGAGGGCGAGGACGAAAAAGAGATCCGCTTCACCGCGATCGATGATGAGCTGCACGAAACAGACGAGACCGTCAACCTCATTATCACAGAGGCATACGGCGCAGAGCTCTACGACTCTGCAAATATAGCGGCTGTTGTCGTACATGACGACGAGCCAGAGCTTCCCAGTGCGATGGGCTTTGAGACGAACGAGATATGGGCAGATATGTCGCAGGGAAGTGTTCGTATCCCCCTTATCCGTACAGTTGACGATCCCGAGGCATTGGTGTATATTACCGGTGTAGACTATACCGTCGAAGCCGGCAGCGCACTTCCGGGACGAAATTATGCAGCTGTCGAAGACCAGACGGCATATTTCCCGGCTGACTTCGAGCGTTCCGCGATAGATATCACTCTGATCAACGACGGAAAGCTACTTTCCAAGGAGGACAGTGACCTCTGCTTTACCGTCCGTCTTACTATGGCAAAGGGCGGCGGCACGAGTACGCTGATCGAGGGACGTGACGAGATAACGGTACGTCTCTATAATTCCGGAGAGGGCAACGCCTCCAATATCGCCTCACGTATCTATTCGGAGGACGAGGTAGACGTTACTCTTGACGTAGACGAGGCTGCTCCGATCGTCTCGGCGGCAGAGGAGATACTTGCAGCTCCGGCAGACGGAAGTGATGAGGTCGCCGTAGCGGATTATACCCTTTCGAACGAAGAGGATGCTTCTCGTAAGATCGATTACAAGAAGCTGAAATTCGTAGATAGCACCGGTAACTCCATCGCCAACAAGGACGAATATTGGAAGGCTCACTGGATGCCCTATAACAGTAATTCCAAGTTCGAAACGGATAACGGCAATGCTCTCGGCTCTACTATAAGCTGGAGCGGCGGCGAGGCTGACGGAAACGGATGGAAGATATCCAACAAAAAGGGTGGCGAGATATTCGGTTCTATCGAGAATATGTACAAGCTGTATAAGAACATTGAGTTCCATATCAACGGTACTGCCTCGAAGAATATGTCCGACTACAGTAAGCTCGGCTTCAAGCTGGATCAGGACAGCGATGTATACAGCATCAAGGAACCCTCGAAGAAGCTGGGCGACACAGGCTACGAGAGCAGTGTGTCGAATCATATACTTCGCTCCACCACCGAATCATACGACGGTATAGGTCTTGTATGTAGCTACCATAATACCGCACTGATAGAGTATAACGCAACGGCAACGATCACGCTGGAGGCACTTCGTCTTGAAAGACGTACCTTCGGTATGCCGAATGTCGCTCTTTATACGGCAGACGACGACAAGATATATTCCTCGGGTACTGTAAAGGATCAGGAACTGTATAGCGGTCTCAAGCCGTCTCTCACTATGGATGCCGGAAAGGGTGGCGTCACCGCAGACGGTAACTCACTTTATGTCGGTTCCGAGATAAAGATCGCAGCCGGTACTGCCGCATCAAGCACATATTCGTTTGCAAAGACCGCTAACGGCAGTCTGAGCAACGCGGCAAATCTTTACAGCACGAGCCGTTTGACCAAGCTTAAGGAGGCTACTGTAAGCGGTTCGACCGCAACACTGTCCACGCTTTTCGACGATCCCAAGTATTGCAGCGATCAGACCGAGATACGTGTGTACATGGATCGCAACCAGACGATAACGCTTGATATCACAAATTCCGTCGAACGCAAAAAGGATGAAGATGGAAATATCACGCAGGCAGCCGATACGACTAAGATCTCCGCTGCTACAACAAAGCTGATAAACAAGATAAATGCGAACGGCGGCTACGTGACCTACAAGTACAAGGAGATCGACTCAAACTACAATTTTGTCGAAAAGACGGGTCAGATCTCGTTGAACGGCTTTAACGCACTTAAATACACGAGCCAATCGATCAAGAATCTGCAATCGGTAAACTTCCATCTTCCCGAGACCGATGTCATCCTTCTTGACGGCGAGGCATACAAGGGAAATGAAGATATTCCGATCCCCGTAAGTATGTTCCTTAACGGCAACGTAACGTTCTTGTACTACGATGAAGATTTTCTTAACGTAGAGAGCATTATGTCTACCTCCATCGCACGTATCGAATGCTACGTTGACATGGATAATGACGGTAAGATAAGTGGTACGTATAACAAGGACAACGGTGTGTTCACCACCACCCCCGGAAGAGATAAGCTTATGAGTACCATATCCACACAGCTGGACAGCATAAGCATATCCTCTCTCGCACCGCAGTACGTTCCCACAAGAGATGGATACCGTCAGGTCATACTTAAGGTATACTATACGATGAATCCTCGCTGCCTTATGGTAACTGAGGGTCATTCGGAATCTGACACAGCCGAGATAGTTCCGGCAATAGTCACGAGCATCACGGATGTAAAGTCAAAGAACGCACTTTCCTCCGAACAGCAGGGCTATCGTTACATAGACCACGAGGGTACAGGTGACGGACAGCTGATGTTCGGCGCGGCGGCTACCAAGACGAACTATGTCGATATCACGCTCGGCGGTGACTTCAACCCTGCATACATAGCCGCAGACGGTAAGACTACCGTATGGGAACCCTCGTGGAGCGGTAATCCTTACCCCGGTGCGGAATTCACCGATCCCGAGCCGATAACCTTAGACGGCACAGCTCTCGGTGACGGCTATTCCGTAGGTGAAGTGGATATGGCGTCTTCTACGATCGCTCTGACCGGTGACGGTAAGAGCAAGGTCGCGGCATACCTTTCCTCTATGCACGAGAACGACCGTATCGCACTTTGTGTACGTGAAGCCGTAGAGACCAAGAGCCGCGGCACGGATGCTCCCACGCACTACCTTGAGGGTATCGAATCCTCGACCCTCTCAAAGTTCTACACATATCCGTCCACGACGGGTGTGCGTAATATGAGCGACCCCTACGCAGGTCAGGGAGAACCCGGCTTTGACATGGAAGAAAGCAGTAACCCGATGGATGAGTACAACATGGACGGTGAGATCACCATGCCGGAGCTCAGCATCGGACTCAGCGACTATGTCACGATCGCCATAAACGGTCAGGAGCTTTCCATGACTGTCGGCGCGAAGCTGGTAGGCTTTACTGCCGAATCCGAAAAGAATTCCACCGACTTCAAAGACCCCGAAACTAACAGTGTCGTTTCAGAGGGTAAGGATAATCTCGACAAGGTAAAGCAGATCTATAATTCCATCCTCGGACGAGACAGCGGCACTGTCGGCGAGGAAGCAAGAAAGCAGTTCGATGAACTCAGAAAAGATGCCGCACACTCATACCGTGACGGTCAAAAGGCTATCAAGAGTATGGGCTTCGAGGGCGGTCTTTCGTTCAGCATGACTATGGTGCTGAAATGGAATCCGCTTGAGAATAAGTTCTTCTTCAACCAGATGATGTTCCTGATCGCCGGTGAGCTCAAGTTCACCTTTACCGCAAGACTTACCCCCATTCCGATCTTCTACGTATCGATCACGGTCGGTATCGGAGTTGAGCTTGCAACGGGTCTCGAACGTCAGCGCGTAAAGGAACGCGGTGAGACCGTCGATCTTACCGGAAACTCGTCCGATGACGGTGTTATATTCTCAAATGCCACCGAAAAGTCCTATTGGACACATTACGAAGACCAGAACCACATGGGTCAGGATGCTTTGGATGCACCGGAGGGTCGTGACTTCATGGTCGGTACGGTCGGAAGTCAGATGAAGTATACGACAAAGGCAAAGGCTGTAGACGTATATTTCAGCGGAACACTTTCGATAGACGCAAAGGATGCAGACGGTAATCGTCCCTCCGGCTTTACTCCGGGCGTAATTAAATCCACAGGTGACGAGGCAGTCACGGTAAAGCTCGCTTCCGCAGTAGACGGAAAGGACAACAGTAAAGCATACACAGTAACGTTTACCGTTGTTGAAAGTAAAGAACCCGTAACGAAGTATTACGAGGTGCATAACAGCGGCGAGACCACTATGCTGGCTCTTCCCGAAAATGCGACGATCCTCGATAATATCACCGAGGTCAAGAAAATGACCGATGACGTGTACTTCGCAGGCTTCAACCTCTCTCCGTCACTGTTTATGGAGGTCGCAGTCGGTGTAGGTATAGAGCTGTTCAAGATCGAGCTGTTCATCAACATAAAGGTCAGCGCGGCGTTCGGCTTCATAACTCACGATAGCCCCGAGTATGCGGACGAGGGAAGTGAGACGACAGGCGCGGTCGTCAACGAATTCTCGTTCACGGCAGGCGTAGGTATACGTGTCACGGCACTGTTCTTCAACTTCGAGTTCAACGCAGTGCAGTTTGCCATCACCTATGACCGCGATGCAAAATTTGACGAGACGTCAGGCTCAAAGAGCGGATGGAACTTCAAATGGTATGCGGCAAACCAGGAGGTCGGCGGCAAGTCAAGGGCTGCGGCTGATGACGATCCGTTTGAGGTACGCATAATCCTGCCGGACGTATATTCCGGACAGGAAACGCTGTATACTCCCGAGGATAATGCGGAAAACAGCCTCGGACGTGCGTTTGATCCGACTGACACAAGCGTTCCGTTCCAGTATTCCGGCTACGGCTCCTCCGGTGATGCCTTCACGCTCGGCGAGAGCCTCCTCCCCGGCTGTACCTATGAGCTGGTGACTGTAGGCGATACCAACTATGTCGTCTACACAGTTTCACGTACAACGGCTCCCTCCTCGATAGATGTTCCCATGCTCGTTATGTCAAAGGTACAGGAGACCGCAATTGATGACGACACTACCCTCGGTCTGGCCCATCCTTTCGATAGCACGAGTGCAGCTCCGTACATGGTGCTTGATGCAGACGATACTGGCGACCTTGATTTCAGTGTATGGGCAGACGGTACAGACCTCCGTGTCGCATGGGTAAGCTATACGACAGCTGCCGCGACAGCCTATAATGCCGCGACCGGTGACACTGTCGATGCACTTTGCGCGGCAGCCGCTTGCACGGTAGTAAAGACTGTCACTGTTGATACTACAAAGACGACCTCTACCGAAGCACTCGGTACGGTCACACAGGTATCTCCCACACCGGCAGAGGGTACGACCCACGGTATCTACTCCGCTCCGAGCGGTGCAGGCGACATGATATTCTACAGTGAGGCGATCCCCTACACGGCAGACGAGCTGACCGCACTCATGAACGAATATAAGACGTACCTCGGAACTCCCACGAAGACGACTACAAAGGTCGAGGATGTGGACGTTACCTACGGTGACACCGACCCGACAGTTGAGTTCAGACTTGCACAGAAGAAGCTTCAGGCGGCAGTCTACGGTAAGAGCTTCTATCCGTCCTTTGCATACAAGAATGCAGATGGTACGTATACAAATGTACAGGTCGAAGCAACAGACTGGACGACTAACGAAGTCAATATCGAAAACGCTGCTCTCGTTGAGATCGGTGACACCTACTATGCCGCATACACAACGGCACAGTATGACCTGATCGATGCGACCATCACGACTACGGAAGGAACTAAGCAACAG
>CAYSKU010000035.1:13886-15469 GCA_964431775.1 uncultured Ruminococcus sp.
GGTCATCCGTAAGCTTTATCTCCAGAAGGTATCCGTTGCCACGACTACGACTACCGATGAAGCGGGAACGACCACTACTACTACGACTACCATCACTCCCGACAGCGCGATCGCACTTCGCAAGCTCTACGAGAACCATGAAGACAGCTCAAAGGACGGCGTATATAAGGCATCAGCTCTTTCCGAAAAATACGAGGATCCGTACTTTGCAAACGTCAAGTTCCTCAAGGGTAAGCTCGGTAACTTAGACTCCGTGTCACCCGAAACGTATGAAGATGTCGTTATGGTAACAGCCCGTGCGGCAGGTGAGGGAGAAGCCGTTCCGTTCCTCCTCTTTGAAATGAACGGTAATACCTACATCGTTCCGCAGGACGATATCCTCTCGATCACCGGTGAAGCAAAGAGCGGCAGCATAATTCCGTTCTTCACACGTAAGACCTCCGGCACGGTCAACGGAGACGGTGACAATGTTGCGATGAACGTTACCATCGGTGCAGACCCGCAGGGCAACATCGCCGCAGTATATACTGCATCCGTTGAAAACACCTCCAATACCGCAGTGTATCTTACCAAGTACGATAGCGTAAGCGGAACATGGGGTGCCGGAACGATGCTTGCAATGCACGATATGCAGGTGTACGAGGACTCCGTCAGCGAGGGCTGGGATCCCGAAACGACTCGCGAAGCATACTTCGAGAAAGACGAGAACGGTGATGTATACAACTTCACGTTCGGAGAGCTTACCATCGGTCTCGGCAGTGGCGACAAGCTGCTCGTGCTTGCCGAGGGTTCGAAGATGCTTCTCGAAGAGCAGACGCAGTATAAGCCTGTGTATGGTACGGGAGGCAGTGTTACCATAGAGACAGACGGAACAACGTTCATGCCTGCCACAGCAAAGGACGGCTCCGGCTATGACGTTTCGAACGGAATGTACGCTATGACGTTCGGTTCGGGTGTTGCGTCTCTCGGCTATGCCTCCATCCATCTTAGCAACTATGACTTACCCCTGCTTCCGAGATGAGCGCGTACGTATCCTTCACGAACATGGGCGATACCGCGATCCGTGCAAGTGAAGCTGACCCGGCGACCATCGAGCTTTGTCTTGAGGGTGCATCCGCTGCTCTTAAGACCTGGCAGGTCAAGGAGACTATCCGTGCAGGACAGTCGGTAAGCACGACTACCGAGTCTGTAACGCTTCCGGCAGAGCTGACCTACGGAAATAAGCTCTATTTCAGAGTATACGAAGACACGACCTACATCACCGGAACTGCCTTCGATAAGAATACTCTGACAGCCCCGGGTGAAGCTGATACGGCAGCGTGCATCACGCTTGAACAGCGCGTAGAGCTTGGCTATGAGTCCGACTCTATGACCCCGTATCTGACAGTCATTTCCGCAGACGAAAATAACGTAACTCTTCAAGCAAACATTCACGTAGGAAACCGCGGCGCACTTGATGCGGCAAAGACCTACCTGAGATTCTGCTATGAGGATGTACAGAACGTCGGAGACGAAGCTAACGAAGAGCTTGTGATCAGCCCGATCGATCTTACCGGACATAAGCTCTCGGTCAGCGATCAGAC
>CAYSKU010000036.1:0-15204 GCA_964431775.1 uncultured Ruminococcus sp.
TGGGATATCTTCCGATTTCAACTGAAATAACGCCGATGCCTGTCTGCGGTCTCAGACCGCCGACCTCAGCCGACTTTGCATAAATAATATTGTCGTGGGATATCTTCCGATTTCAACTGAAATAACGCCGATGCCTGTCTGCGGTCTCAGACCGCCGACCTCAGCCGACTTTGCATAAATAATATTGTCGTGGGATATCTTCCGATTTCAACTGAAATAACGCCGATGCCTGTCTGCGGTCTCAGGCTGCCGCCGACAGGCGACTTTTTTGCGGTCTCTCTTGAATTTGTCCGAATTTCACTTGTTCTTTCGTCTGCTTTATGGTATAATACTTTACAGAAAAAAACAGCAAAGGAGAATTCCATATGCTTTTAGACCTTCCCGAATATTATCAGGATCCACAGCAGCTGCATATCGGTTGCGAAGAACCTCGTGCGTACTTCATTCCGTTCCAGTCGGCAGCCGCTGCCGAAAGAGCTGCCGCAAACGTGAACCGTAGCTCGAGCCGCTTCTTTAAGTCCCTCTGCGGTGAGTGGAGCTTTAAGTTCTTCCCGAACCTCTACAGCGTTACCTCCATCGATAAGGCTCAGGGCGGCTTCGACAAAATGACCGTCCCCATGAGCTGGCAGATGGCTCTCGACCGCGGCTATGACGTTCCGAACTACACAAATGTCAACTATCCCTACCCCGTAGATCCGCCGTTCGTACCCGATGAGAACCCCTGCGCCCTCTACGTCCGCGACTTCACCGTGCCTGCCGGTATGGAGGGAAAGAAGACCTACCTCAATTTCGAGGGCGTCGATTCCGCGTTCTACGTCTGGGTGAACGATAGGTTCGCCGCATACAGCCAGGTCTCCCACCTCTCCACCGAGATCGATATAACCGACCTCCTCGTTGACGGCACAAATACCTTAAAGGTACTCGTCCTCAAGTGGTCGGACGGCTCGTACCTCGAGGATCAGGATATGTGGCGTATGTCCGGTATCTTCCGCGAGGTCTACCTCCTTTTCCGTGAACCCGTACATATCCGCGATATCTTCGTAAAGTGCGACCTCGACGACTCCTTCACAAGGGCTGACTTCTCGGCAGAGCTCTCACTTACAGGTAAGGCTGACGTTTCGTGGAAGCTCACCTGCCCCTGCGGTAAGAACGTCCTCTCCGAGGGTACGCTCACCGTTGACGGAAACGGCATTGTCACCATCCCCACCGTTGAGGAGGTCATGCTCTGGTCTGACGAGCTACCGAACCTCTATACCCTCACGCTGACCTGCGGCGCGGAAAATATCGCACTGAAGATCGGTGCAAGACGTGTCGAGATCGTAGATAAGTGTGTGCTTATAAACGGTAAGAAGGTCAAGGCAAAGGGTGTCAACCGCCACGACAGCCACCACCTCCTCGGTCACGCTACTCCCCTCGAGCATATGAAGCGCGACCTCATGCTCATGAAGGCACACAACGTCAACATGGTGCGTACCTCTCATTACCCGAACGATCCGCGCTTTACCTCCCTTTGTGACATATACGGTATCTACGTCTGCGACGAGACCGACATCGAGACCCACG
Organism: uncultured Ruminococcus sp.; assembly: GCA_964431775.1. Taxonomy (GTDB): domain Bacteria; phylum Bacillota; class Clostridia; order Oscillospirales; family CAG-272; genus UMGS1696. The sequence continues at coordinate 1,564 of CAYSKU010000036.1, forward strand.
GTATGCATCCGTGGAACGGTCTCTCCGACGATCCCAATTGGGAAAAGGCATACGTTGACCGCGCACAGCGCATGGTCGAGCGTGACAAGAACCACCCCTGTATCATATTCTGGTCTCTCGGAAACGAGTCGGGTCTCGGCTGCAACCATGCCGCAATGACCGCATGGATAAAGTCGCGTGACACCTCACGTATCGTGCATTACGAGGGCGCACACTCCGGCTACACGAACGGAGTTCCGAACCCCAACGTCACCGATATCGAGAGCCATATGTACCCCAACGCACAGTGGTGTGCGGAATACTGCCGCGACGAGAAGTATACTCAGCCGCTGTTCCTCTGCGAGTACTCCCATGCTATGGGTAACGGCCCCGGCGACCTCCGCGAATACTGGGAGGCTATAGAAGCGAACGATGAGTTCTTCGGTGGCTGTGTCTGGGAGTTCATCGACCACAGTGTCGCGATCGGCGACCGCTACGGCGATCCGTCCTTCACCTACGGCGGCGACTTCGGTGACTTCCCGAACGACGGCAACTTCTGCGTTGACGGTCTCGTATATCCCGACCGCCGTCCGCATACTGGACTTCTCGAGCTGAAGCAGGCGGTCATGCCCGTTGCGGTACGTGAGCTTGCACCCGGTCGTATCGCCATAAAGTCGAGACGCTACTTCAAGTCCCTGACCGACATCTCCCTTGCATGGAGCGTTCGTCTTGACGGACGTGTCGTAATGTCCGGCGTAAAGCCGTCCCTGAACCTTGCTCCGCAGGAGGAGGCTGAATTCACGTTCTTTGACGAGGTACCGCAGGGCGGTATCGCGACCCTCGACCTCTCCTTCCGTCAGAACGCTCCGACCGAATGGGCAGATGCCGGCTACGAGGTCGGTATGGCGCAGTTCGTCTACGAGGAGGGCGTAACGACCGCTCCGGCAGACGAGCCGCTCTACCCCGTCGTCGTTACCGAAAGTGACCGTCACTACACCGTGACAGTCGGCGATACCGTATATACGATAGACCGTCACACCGGCTGTATCGACGGCATATGCGACAACGGTGAGGAGCTCATCACACGTCCGATCGTACCCGAGATATGGCGCGCACCCACCGACAACGACCGTAACGTTCGTTGGGAATGGCGCAACAACGGCTTTGACCGTGCAACGATCAAGTGCTACTCCTGTGAGCTTGTCGAGTCTGATGCCGAAAAGGCAGTCATCCTTGCAAAAATATCGCTCGGCTGTGCGCCGCACTCCGTGATCCTGCACGCCGACGTTACCTACACCGTGAAGTACGGTATGGGTATCGAGGCAAGGTATGATGTAGAGTGGAGAGAGCGCGACCGCACGAGAGATCACATCTTCTATCCGCGCTTCGGCGTTCGTCTGACCATGCCCGAGGGTGCGGAGCAGATGAGATACTTCGGCTACGGACCTATGGAGAGCTACGTTGACAAGCGTCTTGCGGCAAAGCTCGGCGATTTCACCTCGACCGTTACGGAGAACTACGAGCCTTACGTATTTCCGCAGGAGAACAGCTCACACTGGGGCTGCCGCTTCGCGGACGTTCACACAGTCGCCGGACACGGCTTCCTGTTCACGGCAGATGCTCCGTTCTCGTTCAACGCTTCGCACTACTCACCCGAGCAGCTGACGAAGAAGAGCCACCACTACGAGCTTGAGCGTGAGCCTGAGACGACCGTCATCATCGACTGCCGTCAGTCGGGTATCGGCTCGAACTCCTGCGGTCCCGCGCTTCTCGACAAGTACCGCTTCAACGAGGACAAGTTCTCGTGCGCTGTTCGCATAACGCCCGTCTTCTCGAACGAGGTCGATCCGTATGCGGAGCTTCGCAAGGAATATTGATCCTATAGACCGTTTGTAAAGTCTAAGCTTTACGTAATTTTATAAGGTAGGGAACGCTTCGGCGTTCCCTATTTTGTCCTGTGCAGACTACACAGGACAAAATTTCAGCCATCACCGTGCGTTTAGCACACAACGAGCCGTCAGCAGACAAATTTGCACGACCTCCACCCTCGTGGGATATCGTGCGATCCAAACTTCACGAACGCCGATGACTGTGTGCAGCCTCAGGCTGCCGCACTCTCCTTCAGTCGCCGTCGTCGCCACAAGTGGCGACCGCGACAGCTCCCTCCCGGAGGGAGCCTTAAGGTGTAGCTATAGCCGAACAAATACGACAAAATAAAGTGTCTGTAGATCAAGTCTGCACCAAATAATATTGTCGTGGGTCGTCGAACATTTTCAACTTCACGAACGCCGATGACTGCTTGGCGGCTCAGCCGCCGGTTTTTCGGGGAAAATGAGGGATGAAGCATTGTAATAACGATGCGGACATGATATAATGAAGGATAGCAATGAAAAACGAGGTGTATCCGAATGGTTTCTAATGACCAAGCATCCCTTGACGATACCGAGCTTCGGCGTATCGCCGATTCGCAGCCGGGCAGGACCGCATATATTGACGAATGCGGTAGCTTCGGCTTCGACTTTTCGACCGAGGGTGCGTCAAAATATTACATATTGTGTGCCGTGATCGCGGAGGATCGCTATCTTCCTCAGCTTCACGAGGAGGTCGAGGAGATCAAAAAAAGCAACGGATTCGCCAAAACGGAAATGAAATCCTGCAAGATCGGCGATGACGTGAACCGCCGTAACCGCGTCATCTCGCAGATACTCCCTCTCGACTTCCGTATCGTATTGATGATCGCCGATAAGCAGGAGTTCGTACGCGGTACGGCTCTGACCGAGCATAAAAAGGCCTTCATCAAGCAGATGCATAAGCGTCTCTACGACCTGCTCTACCACGTCTATCCAAAGCTCAAGATAATCGAGGACGAGGTCGGCACGACCGAGTTTCAGGAGTCGTTCAAGCAGTACGTCCGTGAGAACCGACCGCGCCACACCCTCCTCAATGAGTACGACTTCGACTACTGCGACAGCCGTGACGAGCTGCTCGTCCAGCTCGCCGATATTATCGGCGGATCTATCAACCGTGCGCTCATCGATGATACCTGCCCGAACTACCTCGAGATGCTCCGCAGTAAGATAGTCATCGACGACCGCTTCCCTCATCCTCGCGATCCGTATTTCGGTACCTCCTCCCCCGATGACGAACGCTTCGATCAGGCTATATACGCCCTCGCCGTAAAGTGCGCACTCGATTACATAGAAAAATACCGTGAGGACGAGTCGCCAGACAGACAGGCTCAGCTCTGCTTCCTCCGTCACCTTCTGTTCGAGGTGCAGAACGTCGATCCGTTCAGCTACGTCCGTACAGACCGCATACTTGCGGTACTGCGCTCGAACTCACAGCAGAGGATCACCAAAAGCTACCTTTATCGACAGGTCGTCGCGGTGCTTCGCGACGAGGGAGTCATAATCGCAAGCTCACCCATCGGCTACAAGATACCCGTCTCCGTTGACGACATAATCGAATACCTAAATCAAACTCACGCCGTAGTCGCGCCGATGCTCTCACGTATCGGTATGTGCAGACGGCTCATCAGACAGCAGACCGGAAATTCGCTCGACATCCTCGACGATCCGGCGTTTCTGCGATACAAAAAATATTTCGACTGAGCAAGGCTCCGGAGGAAGAACGTATGTACGAAAAGGACACTCTGCTTTTTGCGTCACACGGACGCTCGAATTACCGCATACCGAGCATCGTTGCCGGTGCGGACGGAACGGTCTACGCATTCTGCAACGACCGAAAGGACTCTCTCGACGATCACGCGGAGGAGGTCGCGCTCGTCTGCTCGATCAAGCGTGCCGGCTCTGACGAATGGAGCGATATACGCACCCTTGTCGGTGTGGAGGGATGGTCGTGCATGATCGGCAGTGCCGTTTACGACACACCGACAGGGACTGTGCTCTGCTCGTTCGGGCGTGAGCCGATAGCACGTAACGAGTTCGGCAGCTACACGGAAAAGGAGCTTGCGGAGCTGGAGGCAGAGGCGGAGCAACGTGCGCGTTCGTTCGGCATAACACGCGGAACGTTCTCGGTCTCGAGCAGCGACGGCGGCGAGACGTGGACGGAGCGCGAATTCATCGTTCGTGAGCGTGAGTTCACACGCCCGACCGACGGTGTCGTCGTCTCGATAGGCGGCAGCTGTCACGGCTCGGCGCACGGTATAGAGCTTCGGCACGGCGAACACGCCGGACGGCTGTTATGTCCGTCACGTGTCGCGGTGGCACGGTACGATACGTGGGCAGGGCTTCGCACCTGCTCCTACAACAATTCCGTATACAGTGACGACCACGGCAGAACGTGGACGGCAAGTGCGCCGGTACAGGCAGGTACGGGTGAGGGAACGCTGATCGAGCGCGGTGACGGAACGATACTTTACAATTCTCGTGCGTATTTTGGGGATCGGAAGAGGTATCTTGCGACGAGTACAGACTGCGGCGAGACCTACGGTGACTTTCGGACGGACGATTTTCTGCTTGAGGAGCGTTCGCTCGGGTGCAACGCCTCGTTCCTGCGAGTCGAGCGTGAGGAGCTTCCCGAAGCCGACCGCGCACTTCTTCCGGAGGGGTGCTGCTCTGTGACGGTATTCGTCTCACCTCGTTCGGAGAGGCGCGACACGCTGACCGCCTGTGTTAGCTTTGACGAGGGTACGTCATGGTCGAAGACGAAGCTACTGCGGCGTGAGGCGTGCGCGTACTCGTCCCTCGACTACTCTGCCGCTGTGGGGCGGTTCTATCTCCTCTACGAATGCGGTGACGAGAACCCATACAGTCACGGCATCGCTCTCCGCGAATTCGACCTTTCATATTTGCTCGGGGCGGCTGAGGCAGCCTGAGGCTGCGCGCACTCATCGGCACACTTTCAGCTGAAATTGGAAGATATACCACGAGGGTGGAGCTTGTGCAGACTTGTCTACAGACTTTTTGTCTTGTGCAAACTTCACGTTATTTTATAAGGAAGGAAACGCACGGCGTTTCCAAGGATCTTATGCCCCTCCGCCGGACGGCGCAAAGGAGGCTCCCTCCGGGAGGGAGCTGTCGCAGTCGCCATTTGTGGCGACAACGGCGACTGAAGGAGAATGCGTTACAATAGATCTGCACATATAAAATTGTCGTGGGATATCGTCAAGTTTCAGCTTCACGAACGCCGATGTCCGCCCGTCGGCTCAGCCGACACTATGCGGTCTGCTAAAGACAAACTATCTTCATGAAACATCATCCTTACTTTCTTTTTCCCCCTGCCGCAGTGCTGATATGCCTGCTTCCCTTTGCCGCAGGGCTTCTTGTATATTCCATGCTGACCCTCGAGGAGACCGCGCCGCTCCGTATCGCCTCATACGTCATAGCGTTCTATACCCTGACAGTCTGGTGCATTCGCATTCCTGCGATATACAGACGTGCGGTCAGTATAAAGAACAATGACCGCTACGTCAGACGTTGGCTCGACGATACCCGGCTCCGTATGAACGTCACGCTCGGCGGCAGTGCGGTCTGGAACAGTGCATATGCCGTGCTACAGCTGTCACTCGGTATATATCATTCCTCCGTATGGTTCTATACCCTTGCCGCATACTACACGACCCTTGCGGTCATGCGTAGCTCACTGATCCATCACACGGCACGTCACCGACCCGGCGAAAAAAGACACGATGAGCTTGTACGCTACCGTGTCTGTGGTATAATATTTCTTTTAACAAATATCGCCCTTTCGGCTATGATGTTCCAGATGATCGTAGAGGGGCGTACCGTACTGCACCATGAGATCACCACCATAGCTATGGCAACGTACACCTTTACCGCGCTTACTATGTCAATAGTCAACGTCATACGCTACAAACGCTACAACAGTCCGGCTATGTCGGCATCAAAGGCGATATCCCTTGCTTCTGCCTGTGTCTCCCTGCTGACACTCGAGAACACGATGCTCTCGACCTTCGGCACGGATATGACACCGACCGTCAGACGGCTGTTTCTGTCACTGAGCGGCGGCGCGATATCGTGCTTCATCATCGTCATGGCGATATACATGATCGTGCGGAGCAGTAAACGTCTGCGTGAGGAGGACATGGGGTAGGAAAAGGGGAGCGTTGTGGGATATCTTTCAGTCTACGTCAAAAAGGGGGGTGGAGAAATAACGCTCTGCCGTGTCGGGGAGAACTGTCACGACAGTCTTTCCGCGACCGAGCTTTTTGGCAAGTCGGATAGCCGCCGCAACGTTCGTTCCGCTGCTGATACCGCAGAGGATACCCTCCTTCAGCGCAAGCTCCTTTGAAACGCGGATAGCATCCTCGTCACTTACTATACATATGTCGTCATATATCTCGCGGTCGAGTATCGCCGGAATGACACCGTCACCGATACCCATCTGCACGTGCGTACCGATAGAGCCGCCGGAGAGTATCGCGGCGTTCTCCGGCTCGACAGCCCAGATAGTCATATCGGGGTTCTTTTCGCGGAGAGCCTGACCGATACCGGTGATAGTACCGCCCGTACCGATACCGGAGCAGAAGCCGTGGATAGCACCGTCAACGTCAGACAGGATCTCGGCGGCGGTCTGATCGTGCTGTATCTCGGGGTTAGCCGGATTTTCGAACTGCTGAGGAACGAAGACGTTCGGATCCTCCGCCTTCATGCGGAGCGCAAGGTTCAGACACTCCTCTATGCACTGTCCGATATTTCCCGCATCGTGGATAAGGATGACCTCCGCGCCGTAGTGGCGAACGAGGAGACGTCTTTCCGCGCTGACGGAGTCGGGCATTATTATTTTGGTCTTATAGCCGCGCACCGCGCCGACCAAAGCAAGCCCGATGCCCTGATTTCCGCTCGTCGGCTCGACGATCACGGTATCGGGGGTGATGAGACCCTTTTCCTCCGCGTCACGTATCATATTAAAGGCTGTACGGGTCTTTATAGAGCCGCCGACGTTGAGACCCTCGAACTTTACGAGGATATCCGCGCCGTCGGGATCGGCGAGACGCTGCAAGCGTATCATGGGGGTATGTCCCATTGCTTCGAGAATATTATTATAGATCATAAAGTATTACCCTATTTCATACAGATTCGCCTGTAAGTATATCACACCAATTCTTTTTTTTCAACCCACTATATTAAATTTTGTCCCGTGCAGACCGCACGGTGTCGGCTACACGTAAATGAGCCTCCCTCCGGGAGGGGAACCGCGTTAGCGGTGGAAGGAGAGCGCATTACAATAGATCTGCACACATAATATTGTCGTGTGATATCTTTCAACTCAAGCTTCACGAACGCCGATTCATGCCTGTCGGCTCAGGCGACAGACCTGCACACATAATATTGTCGTGGTATCTCTTTCAACTCAAGCTTCACGAACGCCGACTATGCCCGTCGCCTCAGCCGACAGGCAAAATATTGACATATGAGTCCGAATGTGCTATAATATCATCGCAACGGAGAACGCCAATACGCCCCCTTATCGCGTCTTCTCCGTTTATTATCCCACCACAGTTAGCTTCCGCTAACCCATCGCTTTATTTTTTACCCACACGGTTAGCCGATGCAAACTCATTTTTTTCGAGAGGTTTTATCAACGATGCTCCTTCTGACCGCCCTTATCCTTGCCGTGTGCTTTGCCGTTTTTGCCGCAAAGCCGATCAAAAAGCACGCACGTCTGTTCTATATCGGTACGGTCGTACTCGATATAGCACTCGTCACCGTCACCTACACCGGCGCGAACGCACATTTTCCGCCGCTTCTTCGTGACTTCGTCTTTCCGCTGTTCTCAAACTGCGCCATAGCGACCGCACTTTTCATCATCGTCATGATGACCGGTGCGCTCCCGAACGGCTCAGCCGCTATCGCTCGACTTATGCCGATACGTGCGGAGCTGTCGATCATAGCCTCCCTCCTGACCCTCGGTCACAACCTCGCCTACGGTAAGACGTATTTCGTCCTCCTCTTCACCAGCCCCGACCGTCTCTCCGGAAGCCTCCTCGCCGCCGCGATCTGCTCACTCGTCATGCTCGCGATAATGCTTCCCCTCATGATCACCTCGTTCCCTCGCGTTCGCCGCCGGATGAAGCCGAAGCGTTGGAAAAAGCTCCAACGTCTCGCATACATATTTTATGCACTCATCTACATTCATGTGCTTCTTCTCGATTCCGCGCTCCTTGCCGCCGGACAGAAAAAATATCTCTTCAACATATTCGTATACACCGTCGTCTTTGCGATATACGCCGGAATGCGTATCAAAAAGGCTCTGTCAAAGCGTCATAGTGCCGTTGCACGTACCGTCCCTGCGCTGACGGTCATCGTCTTCCTCGCTCTCGCCGGACTTTGCATACCGAAGACGTCCGATACGGTCGAGATCGCCGAGACCACCGAGATTGCAGAGATCGCTTCCACAGACGTAAAGAAATCGGGCGCGATCTACGCCGACGGAGCCTACGAGGGACACGGTGTCGGCTTCCGTGGGGATATCACCGTGAACGTCACCGTAGCGGACGGCACGATAGAGGATATCGCGGTCACATCCTCGCAGGATGACGAGCCGTACCTCACTAACGCCCTTGCGGTGATCGATCGGGTACTCGCCGCGCAGACCGATGACGTAGACACCGTCTCCGGCGCGACGTTCAGCTCACGCGGCATACGTGAAGCCGTATCGGATGCACTTTCGGCGGCACGCGGCGAACAGCCGTCTGTTGAGACCGAGCCTGTCGTCACCGAGCCTGTCGTCACCGAGCCTGTCGTCACCGAACCTGTCGTCACCGAGCCTGTCGTCACCGAGCCTGTCGTCACCGAGCCTGTCGTCACCGAGCCTGTCGAGACCGAGCCTGTCGTCACCGAGCCTGCCGTCACCGAGCCTGTCGAGACCGAGCCTGTCGTCACCGAGCCTGCCGTCACCGAACCTGTCGTCACCGAGCCTGTCGTCACCGAGCCTGTCGTCACCGAGCCTGTCGTGACCGAGCCTGTCGAACCCGAGCCTGCCGTCACCGAGCCTGTCGTGACCGGCTACAAGGACGGTGCGTATTTCGGCAACGGCGAAGGCTTCAACGGAAATATTCAGGTCGCGGTCATGATCTCGAACGGTGACATAGCCTCCGTTATCGTCATGTCAAAGTCCGATGACGCGGACTTCTTCGATTCCGCCGTCGCCGTGATAGACAACGTCATCGCCACACAAAGCACAGATGTTGATACGGTATCCGGTGCAACGTTCAGCTCACGCGGTATCCTTGCGGCGATAGACGATGCACTTGCACAGGCGAAGGGTTAAAACGGTGGACATATGATGAAGCATATAACGCTCTGCGCCGCCGCGCTCCTGCTCTCTCTGACCTCCTGCGCGGTCTCGACCGATGTCGATACCGTGCAGACAGGCATCGCCGAGACCGAAGCTCCGTCCGGTGCAAGGGTCGAGGTATCGACCGTCGGCAGAGCCTCACGAACGCTCTTTGCCATGGATACCGTCATGGAGCTGACCGCATACACAGACGATGAGACCGTTCTCGACCTTGCCGCCGAACGGATATACGCCCTTGAGGAGCTGTTTTCCGTCACTCTCGAGGGGAGCGAGATATACGAGCTGAACCGAAACGGTACTGCCACGCTCTCCCCCGACACGTCCGCTCTGCTCACGACCGCACTCGAGCTCTGCGAAAGCACGAACGGTGCGCTCGACATCACGGTCTACCCTGTCGTCTCCGCGTGGGGCTTTACGACAGGCGAATACCGTATCCCGACAGACGATGAGCTGTCAACGCTCCTCGAAAGGGTCGATCATCGTCAGCTAACGCTGAACGGAGACACCGTCACAGCCCCGAACGGGGTCATGACAGACCTCGGGAGCGTTGCAAAGGGGTACACGGGGGATCGGGTCTGCGCCTTACTTCGAGAGTACGGCGTGACCTCCGCGCTCCTGAACCTCGGCGGCAACGTACAGGCACTCGGCAGCAAGCCGGACGGCTCAAAATGGCGAATAGCGATACGTTCCCCCGAGAGTGCCGACGAATACATCGGTATAGTCTCCGTCTCCGATGCCGCCGTAATCACCTCGGGCGGCTACGAACGCTGCTTTGTCGGTGAGGACGGAAGAACGTACCACCACATAATAGACCCCTCGACCGCTCGTCCGGCTGAGAACGAGCTTTCGTCCGTCACGATGATCGGGGAGTCCGGCACACTTTGCGACGCTATGTCAACCGCGCTGTTCGTCATGGGACGTGAGCGCGGGACGGAGTATCTTTCGACGAGGGACGACCTTGACGTCATCTTTGTCACCAAAAGCGGAGACATATACATAACCGAGGGACTTTCGGACAGCTTCACTCCGTCCGACCCCGAAGCAAGCATAACGGTGATAGGATAAGTCGGCGGCTCAGGCGACACGCCGCCGACAGCGAAAGGATACATATGATAAAGACAAAATACTGGTGCATAGCTATCGCCGCAGTGCTCGTTCTGTCCGTGTGCCTCGTCATGCTCGGTGAGCGTAACGGAGATGCCAACAATGACGGCGCGATAGCGGAGATATATTCAAACGGCAGGCTCGTCCGCACAGTCGAGCTTGGCGACACCTCACAGGTGTATGTGCTTGACGTGGAGACCGATGGCGGCTCGAATACCGTGACCGTCGAGAACGGTACGCTCCGCGTAACGGAAGCCTCCTGCCCCGATGGAGTATGTATAAAGCAGGGACGGCTCACACGTGCCGCCCCTATCGTCTGTCTGCCGAACAGGCTCGTCATACAGATGAAGGAGTCCCCAAAAGCCGATGACACGAAGACCTACACCGATCAAGCCACTACATCAGTAGACGGCGTGTCGGGATAACGACAAAAATGACCGTGAAAAAAACTGACCAAACGAATAAGAACGGCAGGATGACGAACGGTGACGCTCTCCGCCGTCTCACTAAAAACGCAATGCTCACCACTATCGCGCTAACGATATTCACGCTCGAAGCGCAGATACCGCTCCCGATCCCCATCCCCGGCGTAAAGCTCGGTCTTGCAAATATCGTGACCGTCTACGCAATGTTCGCCCTCACCCCTGCCGATGCACTCGCCATACTCCTTTGCAGAGTGACCCTCGGCGCGATCTTCGCCGGTCAGATGATGTCCTTCTTCTACAGCCTCTGCGGCGGTCTGCTCTGCTACCTGACGATGCTCCTCGTCCGTCCGATAATGTCCGAGGGGCAGATACCCATATGCAGTATCCTCGGCGCAGTCGCGCACAATGTCGGACAGATCATCGCCGCGATCATCGTCACAAAGACCCTTTCTATAGTCTCCTACCTCCCCTTTCTGCTCATCTCCGGTATAGTCAGCGGCACGTTCACGGGTCTTTGCGCCTACTTCGTCACACGGCGAATGAAACCAAAACAGTGATATCTGCACAAATCGATACCGTATATGAGCTATATATCCTCGTCTATATTTTCTCTTGATTTTCCATACCTCAAAATGCTATAATATATCCGGTTAGCAAAGGGTAACCGCAAGCACTGCAAGCCATATAGCCGGCAGTGCCTTTTGCAAAGGCACAGTTAGCTTTAGCTAACCACAAGTTAGCAATATCTAACCAACATAAGGAGAGTTCAATATGAACAAAAAACTTAGCGCGATCTTATGCACACTGCTCATCGGAGGTATGTGTGCCGGTGCGGTCGGTGCAAGCGCACCCTCGACCGACCTTGACGGACACTGGGCAGAGGACTCCATGCAGTTCTTCGTTGACAGCGGCTGGATGGACGACTACGGTGTCGTGAGCGTCAATTACAGTCCCGATGCCGCACTTGACCGTGCAGGCTTTGTCGGTCTTCTCGACCGCTTTGCAAGGACACCCGTCGAGGTGAACGACACAGACGAGGACGGCGTGTTCAGTCGTGAGGAGGCGATGGTCATCGTAGCAAGCGCACTCGGTCTCGAAAACGGAGATACCACAGCTCTCGACCGCTTTGCAGACGCGGCAGAGGTCTCCGAGAGCGCACGAGGTGCAGTCGCGGCACTCGTTGCCGGAGGCTACATCCACGGTACGGAGGGCGGTCTTCTCTCCCCGAAGACACAGCTCACACGTGCGGAGGGCGTTACGATACTTGACAACATATACGACACCCTGACCTTCGACCTCAGTGAGCATGACACGGTATACGGCACAGCTACCCTCACCTACGGCGAATTCTATTCGGGTGACGTTTCCTCGACAGACTCGTTCGGCGTTGACGGCGTATCCTCCGCGACCGTCTCGAAGTACGATATCTTCAACGGAAGGGTCTATCACAATTTCACCGAGGATAAGACCGAGGGCTACAACATTCTCGGCGTACACGAGGTGAACGTTGCGGTCTCCGCAGAGGATTACTACGACTATATCGCGATAGAACCCACCTTCAAGCTTGCACGTACCGCGCCGAAGCAGTATAAGCCGGTCGCGGTCGTTGACGGACAGGCGATATATTCCGCGACTGTCGTAAACCTTGTCGAGACAGTCACCGATGCGACCGCAGAGCTTCTCACGAACTCAACGTGGGGCGACTACCAGATCAACGTTACCGAGACCTCGACAAAGAATATCCGCAACACCCGCGAGGACACCGGCTTTGCGATCGGCGGCGACATTCAGGGTATCATCCTTGAAACGGAGTCGGGACTTCGCGTAGGCACGGAGCATCTCCAGAACATATGGGTACAGCCGTGGGAGGTATCGTTCAACGTTACCGCCGACAGTCCGTACAACTCAAGGATCGCGGCACACGACAACCTCACGGAATTTGCGAAGCTCGTCGGTGAGAAGGTCACCTCTATCACCTACATAATGCCGGACAGTACCTACGTCTACACCTTTGACGGTATCTACATAAAGCCTGCCTACGAGGGTGACGAGGTCATCACGGCTACGTTCACGGAGGGTTCTGCCGATATCGCACTTGCGAACGTTCCCACCGCACTTGAGGATGTTACCGTTGACGTATACTACGGCTCGGGAAGAAAGAAGACCGTAGTTGCGACCGATGCACCCGTAGTTGACGGTAAGGTCACGATGACCGAGGCGTACAGCAGTGAGAACACCTACACCGTGACCGTATCGAGCTCGAACTACGCAGGTATCATTGCGGAGTCTCCGGCAACGTCTGCGGAGCGTTCTCTTCTCGAGGTGCTTGCGCTTCAGGCAAAGCTGTTCATCGACAGCGGCGCGGCGGCAGAGGACAGCGGTCTCATCGAGCATTACGAGGAGGCTGTCGCACTTCTTGCGGACGAGAACGCGACCTCCTCGGCAGTCGTTGAGACAGCGAACGAGCTGAACTCTCATCTCTCCGTCTACAACGGCTGATCGTGATAGAAAAAATATAACGCCGATCACAATACAGTGATGTGAAAAAGGGTAGGAAACGCCTTGACGCTTCCTACCCTTTGCCGACCCTGCACAAATGATATTGTCGTGGTATCTCTTTCAACTCAAGCTTCACGAACGCCGATTCATGCCCGTCGGCTCAGCCGACCTCAGCCGACCCCTGAGCAAAACAAAAAACCATTTGCCTTGCAAATGGTTTTACATCGGGATGGGGGAAGGTGGATTCGAACCACCGAAGGCGGTGCCAGCAGATTTACAGTCTGTCCCCTTTGGCCACTCGGGAATTCCCCCTGGAGCTGGTGATCGGAGTCGAACCAACAACCTGCTGATT
>CAYSKU010000037.1:0-6283 GCA_964431775.1 uncultured Ruminococcus sp.
TGTACAAATAATATTGTCGTGGGAGGTCTTTCAACTATAGCTGAAAGTGCGCCGAAGTCTGCTTGCGGTCTCAGCCGATTCAGCAGACCGCATCCTGTACAAATAATATTGTCGTGGGAGGTCTTTCAACTATAGCTGAAAGTGCGCCGAAGTCTGCTTGCGGTCTCAGCCGATTCAGCAGACCGCATCCTGTACAAATAATATTGTCGTGGGAGGTCTTTCAACTATAGCTGAAAGTGCGCCGATGACTGCCTGTCGCCTCAGGCGACTTATATACGCATACGGCTTATGTTGATAGAGCCTTCGGGGATGTGCGAAATGTTTTCGAGACTCTTTCCGGTGCCTATCGCGACACACTGTATAGGGTGAGCGGCGACCCTTGTGCGTATGCCGGTTGCGTAGGCGATCAGACGGTCGAGACCGTACAGGAGACTTCCGCCGCCCGTCATCACGATACCGTTTTGGAGGATATCGCCGATCAGCTCGGGGGGAGTCCTCTCGATGACGGAGCAGACCGCCTCGATGACGGCGGTTATCGGCTCTTCGAGCGCGTCGGGTATCTCCTGCGACGTTATACGAGCTACACGCGGAAGACCCTGCACGAGACAGCGTCCCTTTATGTCGAGGTATCGCGGCTCCTCGCGAGGCCATGCTGAGCCGATACGTATCTTTATCTCCTCGGCGGTACGTTCGCCGATCTGGATATTGTGCTTACGTCTGGCGTACCTGATTATCGCCTCGTCGAACTTGTCACCGGCGACCTTTATCGACTCGGAGACAACGACACCGCCGAGAGACAGGACTGCGATGTCGGTCGTGCCGCCGCCGATATCGACGACCATATGCCCCCTTGGCGCGGATATATCGATACCTGCGCCGATAGCCGCCGCGACAGGCTCCTCTATAAGGTAGGTGCGTCGTGCACCTGCCTGAGTTGCCGCATCGACGACGGAGCGTTCCTCGACCTCGGTTATTCCGGAGGGAACGCAGATTATGACACGCGGCTTCAGTATGACCGAGCCGCCGCAGGCGCGCCGTATGAAGTGCTGTATCATGCGGAACGTTATCTCGTACTGGCTTATGACTCCGTCGCGAAGCGGACGGACAGCCGTTATGTTGCCGGGGGTACGTCCGAGCATCATCTGCGCCTCTCGACCGAATTTCAGTATCTTATCTGTGTTCTTGTCTATCGCAACAACGGAAGGCTCACGTATGACGATCCCCTTTCCCTTGACGTATACGAGGACCGACGCTGTTCCGAGGTCGATCCCGATGTCCTTGCTCATTTATTCCTAACCCGTACCTTTCGCTTGATCTTCAAGTGAAAACTTTGTCGTAAAAAATATGTCTTCTATTATTATACATCATACACCCCCATTTTGCAATACACTCCCGCGTATTTTGGGCGGCGTGACGCCGCAGGCAGTCATCGGGTCGGCTGAGCCGACAAGCAGTCATCGGCGTTCGTGAAGCTGAGGTTGCACGATGACCCACGACAATATTATTTGGTGCAGACCGCACGTATTTTTATAAAGAAGGAAACGCTTGCGTTTTCAACATTAAATATAGTATAATATCAATAATAATTTATCGGAGGATGAAATCTTGATAGAAGTAAAGGATATTGTCAAGCGTTACGGCGATAATACCGCCGTAGACGGCGTCAGCTTCACCGTCGAGAAAGGGCGTATCTACGGCTTTCTCGGTCCGAACGGTGCCGGAAAATCAACTACCATGAACATCATTACAGGCTGCCTCGCGGCGACGGAGGGAACGGTCACTATAGGTGGCTACGATATCTACGAGGATCCGGTCGAGGCAAAGTCCTGCATCGGGTATCTCCCCGAGCAGCCCCCACTCTATACCGATATGACCCCCTATGAATACCTCGAATTCGTCGGCTCTGCCAAGGGTATTCGCGGAGATCGACTTTATAAGGCTGTCGAGGCGGTCATAGCCCGAACGGGACTTACCGCCTATGCGGATCGCCTGATAAAGAACCTCTCAAAGGGCTACAGGCAGCGTGTCGGTATCGCACAGGCTATAATCGGCGACCCCGAGATAATAATCCTCGATGAGCCGACGGTCGGTCTCGACCCACGTCAGATGATCGAGATACGTGAGCTGATACGTGACCTCGGTGCGGATCACACCGTCATCCTCTCGAGCCATATTCTGACCGAGATATCGGCAGTCTGCGACTACGTCATAATAATCGCACACGGTCACATCGTCGCAAGCGATACCCTCGAGAACCTGACACGCAGATACGAGGGAAAGAACTACGTTGACCTTATCGCTCGCGGTGACGAGGGACGTGTGCGCCGTATCGTTGAGTCGATACCCGAAGTCGAGGATATCGAGCTTGAGGCAGGTGAGGGCGGTCTCGTCCACGCACGTATCGCGATGCAGAAGACGGTCGATATACGTGAGGAGCTGTTCTTCCGCTTTGCGGAGGCAAAGACCCCCATACTTTCGATGGAATTTGAGGAAGTGACCCTTGAAAAGGTATTCCTCGAGCTGACCGGAGAGGAGAAGCGGTCTCATGAGGTCGAGAAGACCGAGCGGCTGACGGCTGAGGACATAGTCGCGGCACAGGCGATCGAGAATGTCAGGGACGCGGACTTCGCAGTGACGGAAGATGCCGGTGAACAGTCGGTGACAAAGGAAAAAAAGACCGAGCGGTCGAAGAACGGTGACGACGATGACTACAAGCCGTTGTTCGGCGGTAATTGAGGGGGAGCATAATGTCTGCTGTATATAAGAAAGAATTAAAGGCGTACTTCACCGGAATGACAGGTGCGGTATTCATCTGCTTTATCCTGCTGATGACCGGTATATTCACGGTCGTATATAACCTACAGGGTCTCTACCCGAACTTTGAGGTAACGCTCAATCAGGTCGTGTTCGTATATCTGCTTGCGATACCCGTGCTGACCATGCGCTCCGTTGCGGAGGAAAAGCACAGTCGAACCGACCAGCTCCTGTATTCGCTCCCGATGAGCATGACCTCGATAGTGCTTGCAAAGTACCTTGCTATGGTGACGGTGCTTGCGATACCGGTCGCAGTCATGGCGTTCTATCCGCTCCTGCTCGCATCGTTCGGAACGGTACAGCTCTCGTCCGCCTACGCCATGCTCCTTGCGTTCTTCCTGCTCGGCGCGGCACTTATCGCGATAGGTATGTTCATCTCGTCACTGACCGAGAGTCAGGTCATAGCGGCGGTCATAAGCCTTGGTGCTACGCTGCTTATCTACTTCATGTCGGGACTTGCGAACATGGTCTCGACCGATGCCGCCGTCTCTCTGGTCGGCTTTCTGATGCTCGCCTGTGCGATCGGACTTATAGTAAACGCCATGATCAAAAATACCGGGCTTGCTCTGTCGGTCGCAGGTATCCTTTGTCTGGCAACGGTCATAGTATACCTTATCGACTCGACCTTGTTTGTCGGCGCGATACCCGGCATACTTTCCGCTATCGCATTGTTCGACCGTCTGACCACCTTCCAGAACGGTATGTTCGATCTTACCGCGATCATCTTCTATCTTTCCGTCTGCGGTCTGTTCGTCTATCTGACGGTTCAGTCGATGGAAAAGAAGCGTTGGAACTGAGGAGGCAGAAACGATGAACAACGAAAACAAAAAAGGAAAAAAGCTGAACGGAAGATACCTGCGTCTCGGCTCGTTCAGCATGGTTATGACGGCGGTGGTCATAGCGGCGGTCGTCATACTGAACCTGTTCGTGGCGGAGCTTCCGTCAACGTACACGAAGTACGATCTGTCGAGTTTACAGCTCTACACCATCGGTGAGGAGACGGAGCAGATACTCTCGACCGTTGACGAGGATATAAACATATACATCCTGACACAGCGCGGCGCGGAAGCCCCGAACACGGAGGAGCTTCTCGAACGCTATGCGGCGATGAACAGTCACATCCACGTCTCGACCGTCGATCCGATAGCGAACCCGGGCTTTATCGCGAACTATACGGAAAAGTCGCTCTCCGACAACTCCGTCATAGTCGAGAGCGCGAAGAGATCGACCGCGATAGACTACAACGAGATATATCAGCGTCAGTACTCCGAGGAGGAGCTGTACTACTACTATTACTACGGTCAGATGCCGACCGGAACGCCGTACTTCAACGGTGAGCTTATGTTCACGACCGCGATAGACTACGTTACACGTGACGATCTGCCGACGATGTACCGTCTTACGGGACACGGTGAGACCGAGCTTGGCTCAACGTACCTTGATTACATCTCGAGCGAGAACGTCGCAACGGAGACCATAAGCCTTCTGACGGTAGACTCCATCCCCGAGGACTGCGCCTCCATACTCATAAACGTACCGACATCCGACCTGTCCGCCTCCGACGTCGAGCTGCTGAAGGGCTATCTTGACGAGGGCGGCAACGTGATACTCGTGACGGGTGCCGGAACGTTCAGCAGTGCGGCTATGCCGAACCTTGCCTCCCTTACGGAGTACATGGGGCTTGAGGCGGTGGACGGTCTTGTGGTCGAGACCGACCGAAACCGTTACATGGGCTATCAGCACTATCTGCTTCCGAGCCTCAACAGCTCCGCGACAGACGGTCCGACAACACTTCTTACCTCGACCGATATGTACGTCCTCATGAATGCGGCGCACGGTATCGTCTCGACAGGAGAAAAGAGCGTGACACCGCTCCTGTCAAGCTCCGCATACGCCTACGTAAAGGGCGATCTGACGAGCGACACGCTCGACAAGGCTGACGGTGACATAGAGGGAACGGTCTATCTCGGTGCGGCTGTGACCGCCGAGGCAGACGGCACACGCTCCGACACGTGCAAGCTCGTATGGTACTCGTCACCGGCTATCTCGGACGAGAACGCGGATATGTACGTTTCGGGAGGAAACTCGTCACTGTTCGTCTCGACCGTAAACTGGATGAGCGAGAACAAGATCAACCTGTCGATCATTGCGAAGCAGATGCAGGTCGAGGCGTTGACCGTGACCGAAGCGGACGTTGCGATCTGGTCGCCCGTGGTGATCTTCGTAATTCCGCTTGCGTTCCTCGTGTTCGGCTTTGCGATCTGGTTCAAGAGGCGCAGGAGGTGAGTGGCTTATGACTAAAAGAAAAAAGAAGAACAAATACGTTCCTCTTGTGATACTGCTCGTGTTCGTTGTCGTGATGGCGGTCGCATATTCGATGCTGTCCGCCTCGAACGACAAAAAGGAGGCGGCAGAGGCGGCGGAGGAAGCGGCGGCGAACGCCGTGACGATGATCGCGGAATACGATGCCTCAACGATGACCGCGCTGACGTATCACCGTGACGGTGAGGATGCGATAGCACTTGAGGTAGTGAACGGCGAATGGAAGCTGAGCGCGGACGAGCATTTTCCGGTCGATCAGACGGTCGTATCGCAGATGGCGAGTGCGATATCGTCTATCGGCATAAAGAGCAGCATAGAGGAGGGAGACCCGTCTGAATACGGTCTCAGCGAGGCGGCGTACACGATCGAGGTGACCTACGAGACAGGTGAGTCGCATCAGTACCGCATAGGAGCTTACAATTCGTTTGGCGGCGGCTCGTACTACTTTATGGCAGACGGAAAAATGTACACGATCTCGAGCGGACTTAATATGTATTTTGACTACGGTCTTGACGATCTGCTCCTGCTCGAGACCATGCCGACCGACATTGACGGTGAGTACATCAACTCGATCACCGTCACGTGGGACGGAGAGGAAAAGGTGTTCGAGGATGAGGAGAGCATAGACACGCTGTTCGGGCTGTTTGGTGACATTCGTCTGACGGAATGTGCGGACTACTACATGGAGGACACGGAGCGTGAGGTCTACGGACTTGACGGCACACGTTCTCTGACGATCTCGTACAAGCGAGCCGTGA
Organism: uncultured Ruminococcus sp.; assembly: GCA_964431775.1. Lineage (GTDB taxonomy): Bacteria > Bacillota > Clostridia > Oscillospirales > CAG-272 > UMGS1696. The sequence goes on from CAYSKU010000037.1 coordinate 5,895, forward strand.
CGACCTCGGATGCGGACGGAAACGAGACGACGAGCCGTCTTGACACGTCGTACACGTTCCTCATCGGCGCGGATGCCGGACACGATGAAGCGTACTACGGTTCGCCGGACAAGTCGAGCATAGCCTATCTCATCCCCTCTTCGACCATCGAAGCCCTCATCGCGGTCAGCTGAGGCGGCTGAGCCGCCGAGCATGAATCGGCGTTCGTGAAGCTGAGATCGGAAGACATCCCACGACAATATTATTGGTGCAAAGTCGGCTGAGCCGCCGAGCATGAATCGGCGTTCGTGAAGCTGGGATCGGAAGACATCCCACGACAATATTATTGGTGCAAAGGCGGCTGAGCCGCCGAGCATGAATCGGCGTTCGTGAAGCTGAGATCGGAAGAC
>CAYSKU010000037.1:6383-14923 GCA_964431775.1 uncultured Ruminococcus sp.
GGCGTTCGTGAAGCTGAGATCGGAAGACATCCCACGACAATATTATTGGTGCAAATTTGTCTACAGACTTTTTGTAAAGTCTAAACTTTACGTAATTTTATAAGGAAAGAAAACGCCCTCGGGCGTTTTCTGATTTTATGCCCCTACGCGGTGCGGCACACAAGGATGCTCAGTTCGCGAGCCTCCCTCCGGGAGGGAGGGGGACCGCGTTAGCGGTGGAAGGAGAATGCGTTATAATAGATCTGCACCAATAACATTGTCGTGGGATATCTTACAACTTAAACTTCACGAACGCCGATTCATGCCTGCGGTCTCAGACCGCCGACCCCGAGGGTGAGGAAGCTCTTTAGCATGGTGCAGCGAATGGTGTGGCGGTCGTTCGCGATCATCTGCGAAAGTATCGCCGACTTCCCGACAAGTATCACCATCTTCGCCGCACGTGTCACCGCCGTGTAGAGCAGATTCCGCGAAAGCAGCATCGGCGCACAGGCGTAAAGCGGTATTATCACGACCGGATATTCGCTTCCCTGACTTTTGTGTACGGTTATCGCGTAGGCGTGGTCGATGTCGTCAAGCTGTGTCGGATCGAGTACGCATTCGCGCTCGTCAAACATTACGGTAACAACGTCCTCCTCACGGTCGATGTCCGTCACGATACCGATGTCGCCGTTGTATATCCCGAGACCGTTCCGTCCGTCCTCCGTTTCCCATTCGACTTCGTAGTTGTTCCTCGTCTGCATGACGCGATCCCCCACCCGAAAGACAACATCTCGTGACTTCCTTTCGGCTTTTGACGGCGCGTGAGGGTTCAGTGCCTCCTGTAGACTCATGTTCAAAAGCTCCGTACCGGACAGCCCCTTTCGGGACGGCGTTATCACCTGTATGCGTGACACTATGTCCGCACCGTAGGAGCGCGGCAGTCGATTTTTTACGAGATCGACCACCGTTGCGGCGATAGCCTCCTCGTTCTCACGACGCAGGAAGAAAAAGTCCGCATCGTTCCGCGATACGTCCGGCAGCTCACCTGCGTTTATTCGGTGCGCGTTCGTTATGATAAGGCTCTCCTCCGACTGACGGAAGATGTCGGTCAGCCTGATGACCGGAAACGCACCCGACTCGATCAGGTCGCCGAGGACGTTTCCCGCACCTACCGAGGGGAGCTGGTCACTGTCTCCGATGAGTATGAGCCGCGCACCGTTCTTTATCGCCTTGAGCAACGCCTCCATGAGCGGTACGTCTATCATCGAGGCTTCGTCTATTATGATAACGTCCGAGTCGAGGGTGTTGTTCTCGTCACGCAGGAAGCTCGAAGCCTCGTCTCCGGCGTAGTCCATTTCGAGAAGACGATGGATGGTCTTCGCCTCGTGTGACGTTGCCTCGCTCATCCGCTTCGCCGCACGTCCGGTCGGCGCGGCAAGTGAAACGTCATAGTCGAGTGCCTCGAAGATGGAGATCAGCCCCTTTATGATGGTCGTTTTACCTGTACCAGGTCCTCCGGTCAGTATCATGACACCGTTAGAGAGAGCCTGCGAAAGTGCCTTTTTCTGCATGGGGGCGTAGGTTATGCCGCTCTTTGCCTCCGACGACTCGATCATTCGTGAGGTGTCGCGTGAGTTCATCCTCGGGCAACGCTCGAAGATCTGCGTGAGCTTTTTTGCTATGTAGGTCTCCGCACGGTACATCCTCGGCTCGAATATGTATCTCGTGTCGCCGACGGTGTACGGTACGAGCGAAAGGTCGAGGACGGCGCGTTCTATCCCCTCCGCGACACGCTCCGCGTAGGCAATGTCACCGCCGAAGAGAAGCTCGACCGCACAGCGGAGCAGCTCACTGTCCGGCATACACGTATGTCCCGAACGCACCGCCTCCTGTCGAAGCACGTACACGAGACCGTGCAGGATACGGTCGTCCGAGTCGGCGGCAAGCCCGATGCCCATCGCGATACGGTCTGCGCGACTGAAGCTGATACCGCGAAAGTCCTCGCAAAGGCGATAGGGGTTAGTCTTGATGCGCTCGACGGCAGAGCCGCCCCAACGCTGGTATATCTTCATGGCGGTCTGCGGCGTGAAGTAGTCGTTGCAGAACATCATGACGGCACGTGCGCCTGACATGGACTTAAAGCTCTGTGAGATCGCCTCGGCTTTCTTTTTGGTGATGCCCGGTATCTCGCTTAGCCATTCGGGATGCTCCTCTATGACGGAGAAGCTGTCCGTTCCGAACTGCTCGACGATCTTCTGTGCCGTTTTCGGACCGATGCCCTTGATGCTTCCGCTTGCAAGGTAGCGCAGTATGTCGCCCTCCTCGGCAGGGAGGGTCTTTTCGAACGACTCGGCTTTGAACTGTCTGCCGTAGGTGGGGTGATTCGTCCACGTTCCGTGGGCGGTTATCTTATCGCCCTCGCTGAGGAACGGTATTATTCCGACGATGGTCACAGGCTCTCCCGATGGGTCTTCTATCTCGCACACGGTATAGCCGTTTTCTTCATTCGTATATATTATTGAATCCACGATACCGGAAACGAGGTCTGTTTCCGTTCCGTTTTGAGCTTTATCCATTTTTTCTCCGCTTCATTTCAAATTATATAGTACATATATTATATACCATCCTCCCCCCCACGTCAAGCACGGGGCGGCTGAGCCGCCGAACAGTCATCGGCGTTCGTGAAGTTTGGGTTGTACGATATCCCACGACAATGTTATTGGTGTAGATCTGGTCTACAGAACGTTTGTCTTTAGCAGACCGCAGGCATGAATCGGGTCGGCGGTCTGAGACCGCAGGCGGTCATCGGCGTTTGTGAAGTTTGGGATGGAAGATATCCCACGACAATGTTATTGGTGCAAATTTGATCTATAGCCATTTTGTCTTTAGCAGACCGTTTGTAATAAATATGTTGGAAACGCAAGCGTTTCCGGAATTTTATGTTCCTGCGGAGGGGCATAAAATTTAGAAAACGACCCGAAGGTCGTTTTCTTACATATAAAATTACGTAAAGCTTAGACTTTACAAACCGTCAGCCGTCACCGTGCAGTTTGCAAAAGACAAACCGTCAGCAGACCCATCCTGCACCAATAATATTGTCGTGGGATGTCTTTCAACTTAAACTGAAAGTGCGCCGATTCATGCTTGTTGGCTCAGCCGACCTCAGGCGATTCAGCAGACCCATCCTGCACCAATAATATTGTCGTGGGATGTCTTTCAACTTAAACTGAAAGTGCGCCGATTCATGCTTGCGGTCTCAGACCGCCGCTTAGTATTCGAGGTCTTTGATGCGGGTGAAGGTCGTTTCGAGGATCTTGGTTATGGACTTGGAGCTGGACGCTACATTCGATACGAACGTGTTCGTGCCGGAGGAGTAGAGACCGTTGTAAAGGCTCGAGAAGCCCGAACCCCACGTGAAGTCGGTCGCCCAGTCGTATGCCTTGGAGGAGAAGATAACGTCGAGCATCTGCACGGACTCGGTGTCACGAACGAACTTCGCCGCAAAGAGTACGTCGTAGAGCGCACTGCGGAGAGTGTCGGTCGAGAGACCGCAGAGTACCTCAAGGATAGTGCCGATGGTCTCCGCATCTGCGGCATTCGTCATGGGTATGCCGTATGCGGTCGTCCAACCGTTCGATACGTACTCACCGTAGCTCTGCTGCTGCTCGTCAAGCTTCGGCATGGGCAGTACACCAAACTCATGCTCCATGTCACGGTACGTTCCGATAGCACCGAGCATCTCACCGAGGAAGAGTATGTTTCCGCTCATGAACATATCTGCCGATGCCGTGTAGGTCATCGACTTGTTTACCATGTAGTCGAACAGCGTGTCGATAACGTTCACGTGCCTCTCGTTCGAGATAGCAGGGGTCAGATCGCCGTTCTCGCCGATCTCAACGCACTTCTCACCCATAGCGTAGAGCCAGTGCTTGATGTGGTCGTTGACCTCACAGTGTCCGACCATGTCGTCCTTCGGGTCTATCCTGCCGTCGTTGTTCAAGTCCATCTCAACTGCCTTCGCCATCGTGTAGAACTTGTCGATCGTCCACGTTCCCTCGAGAACGTCGGAATAGGGATACGCAAGTCCCGCATCGTCCGCAAGAGACTTGTTGAAGTACAGTACCTCACAGGCGTAGTCGTCAAAGAAGTTGATGTCACCGGAGATGAAGTAGAGACGGTGGTCGTCAAACAGAGTGAAGCTGTCAACAACGTTCTTGTCCCACCATGCGTTCGAGGTGTCCAGCGTGGAGATAGCGTTCAGATTTAAAAGGTCTCCGTTCGACATGGACGTTCCCATGTAGTCGAGACGGTTGAGTACGGTGGAATACTCGGTCGAGCCGGCTGTGATCTCGTTGTGGAGCTGTGTGCGGATGTCACCTGTGCTGTTTGACCAGATGGGAGCGATCGTTATGTTGAGAAGCTCCTGCGTAGCGGAGTTGCGCTCCCAAAGTGCATCGTTCAGAGGCTCACCGGTCGTGTCCTCCGCGTATACCTCGTTGACAGAGCCGACAGCGGAATAAAGGTCAACGCCGTTTCCGGGGGCAAGTACCTTGTATTCGAAGCCGTTGAGGTCTGTACCTGTGTATTTTTCCTTGATCAGGTCGGTCGCGGTCGGTTCGGAGTCCTCCTCGACTACGGTCTCCGAGCCCCCGTCGGTCGAGGTCTGTGCGTTATCTGTGACTGTCGTATCGGTCGTTTCACCCTGAGACGAGCCGTCTGACGCCGTGTCGGAGCATGACATGAGCGCGACAGGACTTGCAAGCATCAGAAGTGACAAGAGAAGACATATCTTTTTCATTGGTTATCCCTCCTTGAAAATGAAAAAAAGAGTATTAGCTTACACTCACTATGATACTCTTTTTTGTACATTTTGTCAAGAGACTTGATTCTTTTAATGATTTTCGGCGTTTGGCTCAAATATTCCCCATTCGCACTACTGCGAATGCTACGTCTACGATAAAAATAACTACAATAATAGCTATAGTGCGAGGTCGGGCGGCTGAGCCGCCGGACGATCATCGGCGTTCGTGAAGTCAAGATCGGAAGACATCTCACGACAATGTAGTTTGTGCAGATCTACTGTAACGCGCTCTCCTTCAGTCGCCGTCGTCGCCACAAATGGCGATCGCGACAGCTCCCTCCCGGAGGGAGCCTCTACGTGAAGTCGATACCAAGCGAATACGACAAAACGAGCCGTCAGCAGCCAAGTTTGCACCAATAAAATTGTCGTGGGATATCGTGCGACCCAAGCTTCACGTGCGCCGATGCCTGCCTGCGGCGTCACGCCGCTAGAAGTTGAAGATGGAGGTGATCTCGGGGGCGAAATCGACTGCCTCCCACGGCACGGAGAGATCCTCACGTCCCATGTGTCCGTATGCCGCAAGATCGCCGTAGATGGGACGGCGCAGGTCGAAACGGTCGATTATCGCCGCCGGACGCATATCTATGCGCGACATGATGAACTCGGACAGACTGCGGTCGTCTACCTTGCCTGTGCCGAACGTGTCGAGCATTACGGATACGGGACGCGCAACGCCGATCGCATACGCGATCTGTACCTCACAACGACTTGCTATGCCCGATGCAACAACGTTCTTCGCTATGTAGCGTGCCATGTAGGATGCAGAACGGTCTACCTTTGTCGGGTCTTTGCCGGAGAACGCTCCGCCACCGTGACGTGAGTAGCCGCCGTAGGTGTCCACGATGATCTTGCGACCTGTCAGTCCGCTGTCGCCCATAGGACCGCCGATGACGAAGCGTCCGGTCGGGTTAACGTATATCTTCGTGTCGTCGTCCATCATTCCCTCGGGCGCGATGGGACGTATCACGTGTTCGATTATGTCGCGGCGTATATCGTCGAGAGAAACGTCGGGGTCGTGCTGGGACGATACAACGACCGTGTCGATGCGGACAGGAGTGTTGTCGTCGTACTCGACCGTCACCTGGGTCTTTCCGTCGGGACGGAGGTAGGGGAGCGTGCCGTCCTTGCGAACGTCCGTCAGACGCTTCGCCATCTTGTGTGCAAGGGAGATGGGGAGCGGCATAAGCTCGGGCGTCTCGTCACAGGCGTAGCCGAACATAAGTCCCTGGTCACCTGCACCTGTGTCGAACTCGTCCGTTATCTCGCCGGACTTCGCTTCGGCAGACTTGTCAACGCCGAGCGCGATGTCGGGAGACTGCTCGTGAATGGAGTTGATGACCGCGCAGGTCGTGCCGTCAAAGCCGAACTTTGCACGGTTGTAGCCGATGTCGCATACGGTCTTTCGTACTATAGCCTGAATGTCAACGTAGGAGGAGGTCGTGATCTCACCCATTACCATGACGAGACCGGTCGTGCAGCAGGTCTCACAGGCAACACGTGACATGGGGTCGGAGGCAAGCATCGCGTCAAGGATACGGTCGGATATCTGGTCGCATATCTTATCGGGATGTCCTTCGGTAACGGATTCGGAGGTAAACAGCTTTCTCATAATACAACAGCCTTTCTTTCAGTATACAGGTTTATGTTTCAAACAAAAAGTGTTCCTGTCGCAGACAGGAACACAGTGGTTTTCCGTATGTCCTTATCTGTCGGGAATTAGCACCTTGTCGCTATTTCGCGATAGGTTGCCGGGCGTCACAGAGCCAGTCTCTCAGCCACTCTTGATAAGTAGGTCGCTATTTCAGCAAAATATATTGTACCACAGCCGCGTACCTGTGGCAAGGCGTATTTCTCACAAATTTCAGCCGCATATAGGGGGAGGGCTTGGGGATATCGTACAGTGCCGTGTCGCCTGAGGCAGGTCTGTAGACCAGATCTGCACCAATAATATTGTCGTGGGATATCTCCCAATTTCAGCTTCACGTGCGCCGATGACTGCTCGGCGGCTCAGCCGCCTCAGCCGACCTCGAGGCTTCCTTGGAGGTATAGGAAGAAAAAGAGCAGTGCCAGAACGCAGACGATCACGGCTGTCGGTACGACGAGCATAGTCATAGACCGCCGTCCACCATTCTTCTCCGCAGACCTTGCCACGCCGCTCACGCCGCCGATGAAGCCGGATGCCTTCAGAGCCGTTGAGACCGGCTTGTAGAGGAGGAAGACGAGGGAGGCGTTGAAGACCGCCTTCGTCAGATTGAATGGAAGGAGGAGGGGTAGGAGCATGGAGCGCACGTCCTCGACCGATACGTGCATATAGTAGGGGGTTATCACAAGGTTCGCGCCGAGCATGACGGCAACGACCGAGACGACCGAGAGGAGCATACCCACGAGCGCGCCGGTCATGTCGCGCTTGCGCGAGTAGACGAAGCTGCCGACACAGACGAAGACGATGCTCGACAGCAGGTTCATTATGTAGCCGTATATGCCGGTGCTGCTTATCGTCACGAGCTCGATCGTCGAAACGAGCAGGGACATGGCAAAGCCACACGCAGGACCGAAGAACATCGCACCGATCGCCATGACGGAGTCCTTTAGGTCGAACGATAGAAAGGATGCCTTGAAGTGGAAAAGTACGCAGCAGATGTACGCAAGCGCACTGAAAACACCTGCCGCGGCGAGTGTGCGGAGCTTTTCGCGTGAAGCGTTATTGCTTTTTTGGACATTCGGTCGTGCCATATATATCACCTCGTAGTATTTTTGTCAGCTTCCGGATACCGCAGCTCCGGCGAAAAACAAAAAAGTCCTGTCACGTATAGACAGGAACAGGCAGCGGTGCATCCGAGTATGTACTATAATGGTCACGTGCATCGGATCGCCGCACACATTTTTCTTTCATCCGGACTTTGACCGTCGGTACGGGAGTTACACCCGTTCGGCTCGACCGGGTCGCGGTCGAGTTCGTGGACTATACCACCGGTAAGGAATTACGCCTATCCCCGAAAATTGCGTGGAAGCTATATAACATAGTTTATGTGACGGGGAAGAGCATCGACACTACCTCCCCCGAAAAAAGGTTCGGGAAAACCCTTCCGAAGAAAGGCTTTCCCGAAATAAAGATCTTTAATTAGTCAGCAACATCGATAACGACGCCGGAACCAACGGTACGGCCGCCTTCACGAATAGCGAAGCGAAGACCCTTTTCGATAGCGATAGGGGTGATCAGCTCAACGTTCATATCAACGTTGTCGCCGGGACGGCACATCTCAGTGCCTTCGGGAAGCTTGATGGTACCGGTAACGTCGGTAGTTCTGAAGTAGAACTGCGGTCTGTAGCCGGAGAAGAAGGGCTTCTGACGGCCGCCTTCCTTTTCGGTAAGAACGTATACCTGACCAACAAACTTGGTGTAGGGATGGATGGTGCCGGGCTTGCAGAGAACCTGACCACGTTCGATAGCCTTCTTGTCGATACCGCGGAGGAGAAGACCTACGTTGTCACCTGCCTCAGCGGAGTCAAGGAGCTTACGGAACATTTCAACACCGGTGATAACGGTGGTCTTCTTTTCTTCGGTAAGACCAACGATTTCAACTGTATCGGACATCTTAACTGTACCGCGTTCAACTCTACCTGTAGCAACAGTACCACGACCTGTGATGGAGAATACGTCTTCAACAGGCATAAGGAAGGGCTGGTCAGCTTTACGGTC
>CAYSKU010000038.1:0-2709 GCA_964431775.1 uncultured Ruminococcus sp.
ATAGCGCAAAAAGCTCCGCTATCTGTGCGTATTGACTTTTTTCAAACACGCCCTAAGCTGTCGCGGAGGTATTTGCCGGTGTAGGAGCGGTCACACTGCGCGACCTCCTCGGGCGTGCCGACTGCGATGACCGTGCCGCCGCAGTCCCCTCCCTCGGGTCCCATGTCGATGATGTAGTCCGCAGACTTTATCACGTCAAGGTTATGCTCGATCACCACAACGGTGTTTCCGGCGTCCGTCAGCTGCTGTAGTATCCCGATCAGACGCTCCGCATCGGCTGAATGCAGTCCCGTCGTCGGCTCGTCAAGAATGTAGATCGTCTTTCCCGTAGAACGGCGCGACAGCTCCGTCGCCAGCTTCACTCGCTGTGCCTCTCCTCCCGATAGCGTCGTCGAGGACTGCCCGAGCTTTACGTACCCAAGCCCAACGTCACACAGACATTGCAGACGGTTCCCTATCCTCGGCAGATCGCGGAAGAATTCGACCCCCTCCGAAGCCGTCATGTCAAGCACGTCCGCAATGCTCTTATCCTTGTACCTTACCTCGAGCGTCTCGCGGTTGTATCTCTTGCCGTGACATACGTCACACGTCACGTATACGTCCGGCAGAAAATGCATCTCTATCTTCTTTACTCCGTCTCCCTCACAGGCCTCACATCGACCGCCCTTTACGTTGAACGAAAAACGTCCGCTCTTGTAGCCGCGCATCTTCGCCCCCGGGGTCTGCGCGAACAGATCGCGTATGTCGTTGAAAAGTCCCGTGTACGTTGCCGGATTCGAGCGCGGCGTCCGACCTATCGGGGACTGATCTATCGCTATGATCTTGTCGAGCTGCTCGATACCGCGTATCTCGTCATGCTCACCCGGGTACGTCACCGCACGCATCAGCTGACGCGCAAGCGTTCGATACAGTATCGCGTTCACAAGTGAGGACTTTCCCGACCCCGATACGCCCGTCACGCATACGAAGCACCCGAGCGGTATATCGACCGTCACGTTCTTCAGATTGTTCTCACGTGCGCCGACTATCGTAAGGTGCTTTCCGTTTCCGGCACGTCTCACCTTGGGTACCTCGATCCTACGTCTTCCCGAAAGGAAGTCACCCGTCACCGAGGTCGTACAGGCGGCGACCTCCTCGGGCGTGCCGCAAGCCACGACCTCACCGCCGTGTACACCTGCCGCAGGTCCTATGTCGATGATGTAGTCGGCGGCACGCATTGTCTCCTCGTCATGCTCGACGACTATGACGGAGTTTCCGAGATCGCGCAGCTTCTTCAACGTGTCGATCAGCTTTCAGTTGTCTCTCTGGTGCAGACCTATCGACGGCTCGTCGAGGATGTACAGTACACCGGCAAGGGACGAGCCGATCTGCGTTGCAAGACGTATCCGCTGTGCTTCACCGCCCGACAACGTTGCCGACCTTCGCGACAGTGTCAGGTAGTCGAGTCCCACGCTCACGAGGAAGCCGAGACGACTTCGAAGCTCCTTCAATATCTCACGTGCTATCTGCATCTCCGTCTCCGAGAAGACGAGCGAATTCGTGAATTCGAGTGAATCCGCGACAGACATGGAGCAGAATTCGTGTATGCTCTTTCCTCCGACCGTCACGCCAAGCACGTCACCGTTCAGTCTCGCGCCCTTACAGTCGGGACAGACGGTGTCCGTCAAAAACTGCTCGTAATAATCCGCATCCCCGAAGGTGTTCTGCTCGTTTCGATTCCCTATCATACGGAGAAGCCCCTCGAACTGCACGGTCTGTGTCTGTCCGCGCTCACCGAAGTACCGTGTGACGGTCAGCTTATCGGGCAGACCGTGCATCAGAACGTCATACGCCTCCTTCGAATACTCGCATATCGGGGTGTCGAGGGTCGCGCCGTATTTTCCGACAGCCGCCGCGATCAGCGGACCGTTCCAGCTCTCCTCCGTCAGTGACTTGAAGCCGTTTACGACTATCGCACCTCCGCGAAGTGACAGGCTCTTATCAAGTATTATCTTATTCGGATCGACCGAACGAAGCACGCCGAGTCCCGAGCAGGTCGGACACGCTCCGAACGGATTGTTGAACGAGAACATACGCGGCTCGAGCTCACCGAAGCTCACACCGTGCTCGGGACAGGCGTAGTTGGTCGAAAACTCCAGCTCCTCGCCGCGCTCGTTCGAGCCTCGTTCGGGTACTGTCGCACATATCACAGAGCCCTCGGACTCACGCAGCGCGCATTCTACCGAGTCGGTCAGACGTCCGCGAACGCCGTCCTTCATCACGAGGCGGTCTATGACAAGCTCCACGGAGTGACGGAGGTTCTTGTCAAGCTCGATCTCCTCGGAGAGGTCGTAGATCACGTCATCCACACGGACACGGACGTAGCCGTTCTTTTTCGCCTCGGCAAGCACCTTTTCGTGACGACCCTTTTTGGCGCGCACGATGGGAGAGAGTATCATGAACCGTGTCCCCTCGGGAAGCTTCATTATGCTGTCGATTATGACGTCCGTTGAGGTCTGGCGTATCTCGCGACCGCAGATCGGGCAGTGCGGCACGCCGAGACGAGCGTACAGAAGGCGCAGGTAGTCGTATATCTCCGTTACCGTGCCGACAGTGGAGCGTGGGTTCTTCGAGGTGGTCTTCTGGTCTATCGATATGGCAGGAGAGAGACCCTCGATGGAGTCCACGTCCGGCTTATCGAGCTGACCGAGGAACATACGGGCATAGGAG
>CAYSKU010000038.1:2719-14756 GCA_964431775.1 uncultured Ruminococcus sp.
CTCGACGAAGCGGCGATGTCCCTCCGCGTATATGGTATCGAACGCAAGCGACGATTTACCCGACCCCGAGAGACCTGTCAGCACGACCAGCTTATCTCTCGGGATATCGATATCGATATTTTTCAGGTTATTCATTCTCGCGCCGCGCACGGAAATATAGTTCGGCATGGATTACCTCCGGATATATGATATGATGTATGGGCAGCTCAGCAGACTAAGTCTGCACAAATAATATTGTCGTGGGATCGCTCTCCTATTCGGCTTCACGAACGCCGATTCACGCCTGTCGGCTCAGCCGACCCGATGACTGCACGTTCGATGAGTTCGTCGGAGCGGAGCTTGTCTTCACGATATGCCTTGCGTAAAAGCTCGGACGGAATGTATTCATCGTATTTGTCAAAGACCGGTGCTTCCGATCGACCGATCAGCGAATCGAGATCTATTCCACGAGCGATCTTCTCCGCCATATCACGCATGAGCGCGTCACCGCGCCCTCCCTCTAACTTGAACGTCATGTAGTAGCAGCCCTCAAACTCCATACCGCTGAGCTTGTAGCTTCCGGCGTTGTGTGTCAGATAACGCCGGAGCGTCCGAAAGCTCCGCGTACCGAGCCACGGGAACAGCACCCATGTGTAACCGCCGAGCGGAAGTATCGTGTTCGTCGTTATGCCGGTGTTCCGCGCCAGCGCACGTGCCACACGAAGTCGCTTCAACGCACCCTCTCGCAGGTACGGATACTCCGTATCCTCGCGAAGCACCTGTAGCATACGCTCGAGTATGCGTGTGTGTATCTCGCCGTAGTCACCCGGCCAGCTGATCTCCATCTTGCCGCTGACCCTCTTTACGTAGATCAGATGTCGCGGCAGATCAAGCTCCTCGACCTCCCAGACACGTCCGGCAAGCGCGAAGCGGTCTCCTACCGGAGGCGGTGTCGTTATGACCCCTATCTCGTCCGACTCGCACCTGACCGTGTAGTCCTCCGTATCCTTGAATACCGCGTAGAACTTAAAGGAATTGGTCAGCCGCTCTCCGCGCAGACCGACTATCAGCTCACGCTCGTCCGTCATCTCGAGCCAGTCGTTGTTTACCATCGATACGAGCAGGGTCTTGTAGTCCTGTTCCTCGATACGCGCAAACGGCGGCAGAGTCAGCACCCTCTCCGCAAGCTCACGTGCCGTTATCGCACCGCTTGACGAGACTATCGAGAGAGTCTGCTGGAACAGCAGGCTGAACGGACAGTTGCGTATGGACGGCGGCTCGATGAAGCGTTCCTCGATGTAGAGCTGGACTATAGCTATCGCCTGCAAAAGCTCCCACGGTATCAGCTGAGGAAGCGGAGTATTCGGCAGTGCCGTCTCCTCGCGAAATACCATCATCATCTCCGGCGGAGCTCCGCGACGACCGCTTCGCCCGAGACGCTGTAGGAAGGACGAGACCGTGTTCGGTGCGCCCTGCTGCACCACCCTTTCGAGACGACCTATGTCTATCCCGAGCTCGAGCGTGACCGTTGCACAGGCGACAGCCTTTATGTCGTCATCCTTCATTTTAAGCTCCGCTTCTTCCCTGATGCTCGAGGAGAGGAAGCCATGATGTATGAGGAAGACGTCAGGCTCGTGACGGTACTCGGCGATCTCGCGGAGCGACGCGCAGATATACTCGGTCTCCTCACGTGAGTTCGAGAAGACTATCGCCTTTTTGTTTTTTGTCGTCTCGTAGATATATTCGAAGCCCTCGTCAAGCGAAAGCTCCTCGCTACGCCGATTCCCCTCGGGAGTCGGCTGCTCCGCGACGTCGTTATTTATATAAAAATGCTCCATACCGAGCCGCCAGCGTATCTTTGAGGCAGGTATATTCGGTATGACGGTATCGTGACCGCTTCCTGCGCCGAGCCAAGCCGCCGCACGTGACATATCACCGAGCGTTGCGGAGAGACCGATACGTCTCGGGGAGACTCCCGTTTTTCTACGCAGGCGGACGAGCTGACAAAGTATCTGATTTCCCCTGTCGCTTCCGGTGAGCGTATGTATCTCGTCTATCACGACGTAGCGGAGATCACCGAACAGTCGTATGAGGTCTGACGAGCGTGTCATCAGCATACATTCGAGGGACTCGGGCGTGATCTGCAGGATACCGCGTGGCTCCTTGAGTACCTTCGCCTTATGCGACTGAGCAACGTCACCGTGCCAGTGATAGACAGGTATGCCGGTCTCATCGCAGAGCTCGGATATACGTCCGAACTGGTCGTTGATGAGGGATTTCAGCGGAGCGATATAGAGTGCGCCGATGGAGCTTGGCATATTCTCGTAGAACTCCGAGAGGATGGGGAAGAATGCCGCCTCCGTCTTACCCGAGGCGGTCTGTGACGGCAGTAGCAGGTTATGGTCGGAGTCGAAGATAGTTTCCGCGGCGGCGACCTGCACGGGGGAGAGCTGCTCCCAGCCGTGGCTATATATGAATTCACGGATGAACGGTGAATATCGTTCGAACACGCTCACTGGTATGATACCTCCTGAAAAAGTGTCGAGATCTACATCAAAACATGACGACTACATTTTACACCCACACGTTCGTAAAGTGTTTACGAAATTGTAAACACGGCAGCCTGAGGCTGCGCGCATGAATCGGCGTACTTTCAGTTTAGGCTTGAAGAGATCCCACGACAATATCATTTGTGCAGAATCGGCGGCGGTCTGAGACCGCAGGCGGTCATCGGCGTTCGTGAAGTTTGGATCGGAAGATAATCCACGAGGGTGGAGGTTGTGCAGACCTATTGTGACGCATTCTCCTTCAGTCGCCGTTGTCGCCACAAATGGCGACCGCGACAGCTCCCTCACGGAGGGAGCCTCATACACGTGTAGCCGACAAATAAAGAAGTACAACGATGACCGCCTGTCGGCTCAGGCGACCAAGCTTGCACCAATAATATTGTCGTGGGTCATCTTCCAACTTAAACTGCAAGTGCGCCGATGACTGCCTGTCGCCTCAGGCGACCTCAGGCGACCAAACTTGCACCAATAATATTGTCGTGAGTCATCTTCCAACTTAAACTGCAAGTGCGCCGATGACTGCCTGTCGCCTCAGGCGACCTCAGGCGACCAAACTTGCACCAATAATATTGTCGTGAGTCATCTTCCAACTTAAACTGCAAGTGCGCCGATGACCGCCTGTCGGCTCAGCCGACCCGATGGTGGATAAATTTCAAAAAATGGTCTTTTATAATTCTTATTTTTATGATATAATGCGTATATATAAATATAAAGTATAGAAAACGAAAGGCGATCAATACAATGGCAAAAACAAAGATCGGTTTTATCTCCCTCGGCTGCTCAAAGAACCTGTGCGATACTGAGGTCATGCTACACCATCTCATGGATGCCGGCTACGAGCTGACCCCCGAGGAGAGCGAAGCGGACGTAGTCATAATCAATACGTGTGCGTTCATCGAGAGCGCGAAGAAGGAGTCGATCGACAACATAATCGACGTTGCATGGCTGAAAAAGCACCACACCCTAAAAGGCATAGTCGTCACCGGATGTCTTGCGGAAAGATACCGCGAGGAGGTACTCCGTGAGCTTCCCGAGGTCGATGCTGTGCTCGGCGTGGGCGGCATACACAAGATAACCGAGGCTGTCGCCTCCGTACTCGAGAACGCCTCGAAAAAGGGCAAGAACAAAAAACGCTACACCTGCTTCGACGACAAGGAGGAGGTCGAGCTTGGCGGTGAGCGTGTCGTCACCACGGGTGACCACATGGCGTACTTAAAGATCGCGGAGGGCTGCTCGAACCGCTGTACCTACTGCGCGATACCGTCCATTCGCGGTAAGCTTCGCAGCCGCACCATGCGCGACATAATCGAGGAGGCGACCGCGCTCGAGGCTATGGGTATCAAGGAGCTGAACATCATAGCTCAGGATACCTCCGCCTACGGTATCGACCTCTACGGCTCGTACTGCCTCCCCGAGCTGCTTCGCGGCATATGCGAGGCAACGAGCATACCGTGGATACGTCTGCTCTACTGCTACCCCGACAAGATCACGGACGAGCTTGTCGCGGAGATACGTGACAATCCGCGTATCGTCAAGTACATCGACATTCCGATACAGCATATCTCCGACCGTATGCTCACCGCGATGAACCGTCACGGCGACTCCGCGATGATACGTGACGCCGTTGCGCGTCTGCGCCGCGAGATACCGGACATCGTCCTGCGCTCGACCGCCATAGTCGGCTTCCCGGGCGAGACGGACGAGGACTTCACCGAGCTTTGCGAGTTCGTAAAGGAGGCACGCTTCGAACGCTTCGGTGCGTTCACGTACTCACGTGAGGAGGACACCCCCGCCTACGACTTCGACGATCAGATCGACGAGCAGGTCAAGCAGGATCGCTACGATATACTCATGCAGACCCAGCTTCCGGTCAGCGAACACTTCAACGAGACCCGTGTCGGAAAGGTCATCCGCGTAATGTGCGAGGGCTTCGACCCCGTTGCGGAGGCGCACTACGGCAGAAGCTACGCCGAGGCAGCCGACATTGACGGAAAGATCTGGTTCACGACAAACAGACCGGAGCTTCGTATCGCCGAGGGCGAGATGCTCGATGTAAGGATAACGGAAGCGATGGATTACGACCTTGTGGGTGAAGCTCTGCTGAACTTCACCGCAAACTGATCGAGAGGCGGCGCGTACTATGAATCTTCCAAACAAGCTGACGATGTTCCGCATATGCATGGTACCTGTATTTCTCGTCCTGCTGTGCGTTGATCTGCCCATGTCCGACACGGCTATGCGTATCGCGACAGCCGCCGTCTTTGCCGTCACGTCACTGACGGATATGCTCGACGGCAAGATAGCGCGAAAGTACAATTTGATAACCGATTTCGGCAAGTTCATGGATCCGCTTGCCGACAAATTTCTCGTTATCGCGGCGATGCTCGGCATTCTCGTCCGCTTTGACTATCTTCGTCCGGTATTCGTATGGGCGGCAGCTATCGTTATCTTCCGCGAATTCGCGGTAACGTCGCTTCGTCTTGTCGTTGCCGGAAAGGCAGGTATCGTCGTTGCGGCGGCGTGGCTCGGCAAGGTGAAGACTACACTACAGATGATCTGCATCGTATGCGTGCTTCTCGAGCCGGTCATCCTCCCCTTCGCCCCCTTTACGGAGTACCACATTCTCTCCTACGTCACTATAGCCGCCATGGTCGTAATGACCGTTTGGTCGGGCATCGACTACATGAAAGCCTACTGGCCCTACATCACCGCCACCAAATAGGCGGCGTGTCGCCGCAGACAGGCATCGGCGTTATTTCAGTCAAGATCGTTCGCTATCCCACGACACAATATCATTGGTGCAGATCTCTGGTCGGCTGAGCCGACAGGCAGTCATCGGGTCGGCTGAGCCGACAGGCAGTCATCGGCGTTCGTGAAGTCGAATGCGAAAGCCATCCCACGACAATATTATTGGTGCAGATCCGGTCTGCTGACAGCTCATTTTGTCGTATTTCTTCGTTTGTCGGCTTAACTTAGATGAGGCTCCCTCCGGGAGGGAGCTGTCACCGATCGCCATTTGTGGCGACGCCGGTGACTGAAGGAGAATGCGTTACAATAGATCTGCACAAATAACATTAATGTCAGACACGTAGTGTCTGAGCTTGTGTGCCGATTTCTAGCCGGAACATAAAATTCTGAAAACGCCGCAGCGTTTTCTTCCTCTTTTCCCGCCGTGCGGTCTGCACAGGACAAGATCTCATCCGACAAAACTCCACTCTCCACACTACAAACTCAAAGATCTATGCTTGCTTTACCTATTTCAGATACAACGTTCGTCCGAGATTCGGGTACTGTCCGCACCCCCGAATGCCTCCGCACCTCCTTCGATGAGGTACTGCCGTTCGTCACCGTGGACGGCTGCGGCAGCTTCTCCGTCGCAAAGACCTTCGACTGCGGTCAGGCGTTCCGCTTCGACCCTGCCGACGATAGCTGCTACGTCGGTGTCGCTCTCGATCGTCACGTAGCGTTCCTACAGAACGACGACGGAAGTGTCACGATCTATAATTCCACCGTTCGTGACTTCGACTCGATCTGGCGGCATTACCTCTCCCTCGATGAGGATTACGACGCGATAGACGACTTCATCGTGAACGCCATGCCGTGCGAACGAGACCGCGCCGTCATGTCAGCCGCCGTCTCCGCAGGTCGCGGTATACGTATCCTGCGGCAGGAGCCGTTCGAGACGCTCATCTCGTTCATCGTTTCACAGAACAACAATATCCCCCGAATAAAAAAGATACTCCGCGCACTTTGCGATACCTACGGCGAAAACGGTCGCTTCCCTACCCCGGCGGCGTTGGTCGAGGCAGGTGAGGAGGGTCTCTTCGCACTGCGTACCGGCTTCCGCGCAGGCTATATCTACGATGCGGCGTACAAGGTACTGCACGGTGAGCTCGACCTCGCCGAGCTTGCCGCACGTGACGACTACGCCTCCTGTGACGCGGCTCTCCGTACCGTTCGCGGTATCGGACCGAAGGTCAGTGCGTGTGTACTCCTCTACGGTCTCCACAAAACGGAGGCGTTCCCCATCGACGTTTGGATAAAGCGTGTGCTTGCGGCACGCTTCCCCGACGGCTTTGACCCATCACGTCTCGGAGCGTGCGCCGGTATCGCACAGCAGTACCTATTCTATTACGAACGCTATACACAGTCCCATACAAAATAGATCATACATACGGAGCTGATTATGGAACAGATATACACCATCCCCGTCAACGAGGCATTTGAAAAGGTGCGTGAGGAGGACTCACACACCTGTCCGTTCTGCCTTATGTACAACCGCCTCGACGATAACGAGCTTGACCTCATCCTCGGCGCATCCATGATGGAGCCGGACGTGCGACAGAAAACGAACGCACTCGGCTTCTGTCCCGAGCATCTGTCACTTCTTTTCGAGCGCGGCAAGAGACTTCCCCTCGCGCTCATGCTCGAAAGTCACCTCGACAGCCTTGCGGACGACCTCTCCGGCAATATGTCCTCGCTTTTCATTGCAAAGACGGGCGAAAATTCGATAAAGCGTCTCGAAAAGCTCGAAACGAGCTGCTACGTCTGCGAACGCATCGAGTACAACTTCTCACGCATGGTCGAGACCGCCGCTCTGCTGTGGCAGAAGGATGAGTCGTTCCGCCAAAAGGTGGAGGAAGCACCGTACTTCTGTCTGCGCCACTACGGACGTTTTCTCGCCGCCGGAAAGGAACGTCTGGCGAAGAAGGAGTTCGCGGAGTTCTACAAGCAGGTGAGCGCGGTCGAGAACAGATATTTCGATAAGCTCTGCGCAGACGTCAGCTGGTTCTGCAAGAAGTTCGACTATCGCTACGAGAACGAGCCGTGGGGGGATGCAAAGGACGCACCAGAGCGCGCACACGAATTTCTCTCCGGCTCACTCCATCAGCACGAGGACACCGCAAAGGCAAGTGACGGCTTGACCTGAGCCACGCGAAAGGGTACATGATATGGATAAGATCGTCATCACCGCGTTCGAGGCGTTTGGCGGCAGTGACCGCAACTCCTCACTCGAAACGCTCCGCGCACTTCCGAGCCACCTCGGCGGCTACGAGCTTGTACGACTGCCGCTTCCCGTGATCTACGGCGAATGCGGACGTATACTTTGCGAACACCTTGACAAGTGCCGTGCGAACGGCGAACGGATCGTCGCGGTAGTCTGTCTCGGGCAAGCGGAGGGACGAGGGAGCATAACGCCCGAGTACGTAGCGGTAAACGTCCGTCACGCAGGCGCGGCAGACAACGCAGGGGTGAAGTACACGCTGACCCCGATCGGAGGGGGAGCGGACGCATACATCACGACACTTCCGATAGGTCGTATGCTCGAACGGATGCACGAGGAGGGCGTTGCGGCGAACGTCTCGTTCACGGCAGGAGCATACGTCTGCAACGATCTGATGTACGCGGCGATGGAGTATTGCAAGCCGCGAGGCATCGCGGCAGGGTTCATACACCTGCCGCTGTCGAGCGAGATAGCGGAAGCGGAGGGAAAGACGGGACGTGTCGCGACACTCCCCACCGCCGCGCTCGTCCGCGGCGTCGCGGCAGCCCTCTCCGCGATAGCGGAGGGGTAGGAAGGAAATAACAAAACGCCCTGTGGGGCGTTTTGTTATTGGGACTAACGGCTGAACGGATCTTCGATATCCTCGACAGCCTCTATAAACTTCTTATATTGCTGTTCCCAAGCCTTACGCTGAGCTGTTTCATACACAGAATAGCCATAATTCTTCGAAAAAGCATCTGCGAATGCATACGATGTAGCATACGGATAGAATGCCGCAAGATCACTTATGGTCGAACCTGTGATCATTCTCAACATTCTTCGGGCATTTTCCGGTTGATACGTCTTACTCAGCATCTGCGCGCTATAAACGGATGTAACCGTATTATACGCTCCGGAAGCCAATGCCTCCAATGCCGTACTAACGTAGGCTCTGCCTTCGTTAGTAACCGTTATCGGAACAGAAAATACCGTAATGTGGTTTGACATTCTTGTGTAATGATCGTAGGATTCATCGTATTTCGGCATAGGCAGAATATGGTAGTTTACACTATCAAACGCCGATGAAGCTACGTTCAGTGTATTGACCGTAAACAAAGCTCCATCATCATTGAATTTAGCCAACGCATCTTCGACAGAATCGCTCTCATAAAGCACAGAACCGGAATTTTCCGCAATAATTGAGTACAGTCTATCAAAAACATCATAGGTATGCTGATTCTCGAATATCAGATCTGTAATTGCATTAAACGGAATTTGGGAAAAACGAGCTCCGGCTCCAGTAGCCATGGCATCAATAGAGGAATCACGATCTATTGCCAATCCCTTCGTACCGTCGGAAAGTGTTTTTGTGATCTCTATGTATCTCGCCATGGTATCAAGTGTCCATTCGCCGTCATCTACCATATCGTAGATATTCGCATTACCTGATACTCGATTCCAAATATCGGCATTAACATAGGTTGCATAATATGCACCGTTCTGTTGAAGCGCGAGATCACCTGTCACAAAGAATTTCTTACCTGAAATCGAAATGTTGTCAGCAAATTTTGAATTCCAATAGCTTGCCTGTTGGTCGATATTCGTTAACTTATCAACATTCACTAATAAACCTCCACTGTCTAACGCGAGAACATATGAGGTATCATACATGGTCTCCGCAACGTCGAAATCATCGACATATGCCACTACCGAAGCCCAAATATGGTCGTTCATGTTTTCGGATGTATCCGTTCCAACAATTTCAATGTTCATGTTCAATCTGTCGGAAACATTTTTATTGCGATCGAAAACAGCCTTTGATACTGCGTCACCGCTTGTTTCATCTCCGATGAGCGAGCGCATATTAATATGATCCGTTACTCCTTCGTTATCGACAAGGAAGCGGATAGTCTGCCCCTCCATATCCTCGATTTCAGAATGCTCTTTTAATTTAACAATTCCCAGATCCAAAATACCGAAAGTATTCGGAATTTCAAATTTGGTCTCATACGGATCGTAGCCATCATGCTCTACCTTTACACACAGTGTATCGTAACCAACGGGAATATTGAACTTTGTTTTTTTCGTATCAAGCATTCCGGCAGCGTAGCCTTTTTCCGTCTGCTTACCTGTCGTGAAGTCGGCGATAACATTTCCGTTTTCGAGATATACCGTCACATTGGTATCCCCCAAGCCACCACCGCTATCTTCGCGTACAACGCTTCCGTCAACGACATATTCAAGTATGTTGATGCTATTCTCCTTGCCATCTACATCAAATTCTCTTGTATAGCGTTTTCCGTCAATGCTACAATAGGCAATATAACTTCCGTTATAAAGATAGTAATACTCTAATCTGGGTTCAAGATCATCCGGTATTTCTTTTACGGTCTTGTTATCGGAACACATATAATTGCCAATCAGCTTTATATCATATTCTTTCTCGTTATACGAATCATACGCCTTGATCTTATGTCTGTATGTTACGTTGGGACATGTGCCTAAAGCAAATTTAACTTTACCTTGATGAACACTGTAATCCTCATTAATGAAAGAACCATAAAACTTAAGTTCTAAATTTTTGAATTTTATTTCTTTTTTGGGTTTTATAGAAATTATTGCTTTAAAAATTTTAATTGTTGCTTCCATTCCAAACTCTATTTTGGGATTTAACGTTACACCGAAACATAAATCACATTCATGAATCGATTTAGCTGGAGGAAACGCTTTGACTATACCTAATTCTGCTTTAATGGTTCCTCCGGCTTTGAAATTAACATTTACATCGATGATTCTTTTACCGTTAGTTCCACAATATGCCCCAATAGTAGCTTGGAGTCCCGCAAAAAGTTCTCCAGACAGTTTCTCGCTAATAGCAGGAGTAATATCCAGGTCTGTAGACAACGGATTCATGAGTTGACCGTTGACATATTCCTGACATATATCAAATGAGAAATCAAGCGAGGCACTCGCTTCTCCTTTGATTGAGAACTCGATAGGAACAGCAAATCCAAAATACCACTTTAAACCTGGAATACCGCTTATCACCGGAATATCTGGTGTAACCGGAACACTAAAAGTACCTTTGGTCGTTTTGTCTGTAAAAGCATGTGTGTCATTGAATTTAAGGGCAAGTGAAATTTTGCATCTTGCTTTTGCCCCAACTTTTACTGTGATTTCATCCCCACTTCCCCAATTTACATCATAAAAAACTTTTATGTAAACTCTTATGGAAGGCTCAATGTCTATCCCGGCTGATAGGTCAAACGATTCGATGTCCGTTCGACTATCTTCGATGTTATCTTCGTTGTCATCTTCAAATCCAATATCATATTGATTATCTTTGAATCCAAAATGTATAGGAGTACCGGGTTCCCATATCTTAATATAATTTTCTTCCTCTCTGCCGTTTATATCTATAGACGTTACTTCTTCGGACTCATCATACTCAATATTAGCATGAACATCATCTGTATCTGATATGCCGCTCACACTATATGTTTGCATCTCAAAGTCAGGTGATCTTTTGGTCGTATCTATTTTTATAAAATCAAAATATCCGATACCATCATCTTCATTAAAGTTATTAATGATTATATGCTCGTCTGAAATAATAGCATTGTTTATATTAAAACAAATTATCTCATCATTCCATACCAACATAATTTTATCATTTGCTGTCGAAAAATCTATTTCATTTATTTTTCCCGTTATTTCGTATGCGTCTGTATCTTCGTTGTATACAACTTGTGTAATTTTGTCTGTCCTTATAATACTAACGGTGCTGTTTGCTACCATAAAGTTATTGTCAATTTGCTCATCGAGATTAACTACTTGACTTTCATCAAAGTCATATATCGTTTTCGCAAAAAACTCTACATACTTTTCTGTATAATCAAAACAAATATATTCATCACATACTTCATTGTTTTCGCTATCCGTCATGGTTATTTTGATAACGAAATATTCCGGTAATACAAAATCATTTAGATAACATGTTGCTTTCGTCAATGCGTTATCTTTCTTTAACTTGTGTGATCTTGTAAACAAAACGTTCTCTTGGCTTTCATCTAAAATATAGTAATTTATATTAAAGCCAACAGCTCCGTTGATATATACCTCTATGGCGTGTGTTGCGGCAATATATCGCACAAGACCTATACTGTACGGATTTTCTTCCCACTTGGCATATAATGAATAATCCGCAAATATCTTTTTGCTGAAATCAAACACTTTCAAGCATTCTTTATCACTGTACCATCCTTCAAACGTGTATCCGTCCCTTGTCGGTGCAGTGGGCATAACAGCACATTCGCCCTTCTTAACGGTCTGTGCCGCCGGAAGACCTTCTACACCCTCTCCGTTTGCTTCAAACGTTACGGTGTATGTTTCCGTTCCGGTCGTCTCCCCCTCTTTCTCCCCTTTCTCGATCATCCCAACGATGTTGTTTCCCCATATCCTTCCCCAGTACTCGATATCCTCGTCCCACTGGGCGTAAAGGGTCACG